>VGZO01000022.1 GCA_016872555.1 Planctomycetota bacterium | reverse complement strand
ATCGGCGAATCGCGCCGTGACGGCGCGAAAAACGACGCCGACGTCGAGCTCACCGAAACCTGGCAGATCGACCATGTCCACCTCACCCTCGACGGCACCGCCGATTGAGGGCCCGGCCCGGAAGCCCACCATGCCCGCACCCTCCCCTGCCCAGGCCACCGCCACCCGCTCCGACCGCCCCGTCGTCGAGATCCGCGACCTGACCAAGCGGTTCGGCGGGTTCACGGCGCTCGACGGGCTGTCGCTGTCGCTCGACCGCGGCCAGATCCTCGGCTTCATCGGCCCCAACGGCGCCGGCAAGACGACGACGATCAAGATCCTCGTCGGGATCATGCGCCCCACCTCCGGCAGCGCCCGGATCGCCGGGGCCGATTGCGTCACCGAGGCGCGGCGGATCAAGCGCCTCGTCGGCTACATGCCCGACACGTTCGGCGGCTACGACGCGATGCGCGTCCGCGAGTACCTCGACTTTTTCGGTGCCGCGTTCGGGATCCCGGCGCGGGCTCGCCGGCAGCGCGTCGACGAGGTCCTGGAGACGACCGGCGCGACGCCGCTCAAGGACCGGTTCGTCGAGTCGCTCAGCCACGGGATGCGGCAGCGGATCGGCGTCGCCCGGACGCTGCTCCACGACCCCGAGGTGCTGATCCTCGACGAGCCGGCCAACGGCCTCGACCCGCAGGCGCGGATCGAGATGCGCGAGCTGCTGCTGCGCCTGGCGGGGATGGGCAAGACGCTGATCGTCACCAGCCACATCCTCCCGGAGCTGGCGCGGATCTGCGACGTGGTGGCGATGATCACGCAGGGGAAGCTGCGGGCGTTCGGCGGCCTCGACCGGATCATGCGCGAGATCCGCCAGAGCCGGACCGTCGAGGTCCAGCTGTGCGATTCCGGCCATGTCGAGGCGGCGGCCGGCGTGATCCGCGACGGGCTGCCGGAGGGGGAGCGCGGTGCCGTCGGCGTCCACCCGGCCGAGGCGATGGTCCGCTTCGACACCGCCGGCGACGATGGCGACCTGGCGCGGTTGCTCGGGGCGCTGGTCGCCGCCCGGCTGCCGATCGCGCAATTCCGCGAGGTGCCCAAGGACCTGGAAGACGCCTTCCTGTCGGTCACCGCCGCCAGTGGAGGCGCCGCATGACGACCGTCCTCGGCCGCGAGTTGCTCGCGATCCTCCGTTCCCCGCGGGCCGCCGCCGGCCTGGTGGCCGTGGCGCTGGCGTGCGTCGCGGTGGTCCTCGTCCGCTGGCCGGCCGACGGCGTGGCCGACCTCTCCGGCACGACGTCGCGCGGCGTGCTGGCGCTGTTTGCCTGGGGGCTGTTGGCCTGCGTGCTGCTGCTGGCGCCGGCGTTCGCCGCGCCGTCGATCGTCCGCGAGCGGCTCCGCGGCACGCTGATGCTGCTGTTCAACTCGCCGATCCATCCGTGGGCGATCTACGCCGGCAAGTTCCTCGCGATCCTGGCCTTCGTGGCGATCGTCCTCGCCGCCAGTCTGCCGGCCGCGGCCGGCTGCCTGGCGCTCGGCGGCGTCGACCCGTGGCGGCAGGTGGCGATGCTGTATGCGGTGCTGTTCCTCGTCGCGGCGCAGTGCGTGGCGATCGGGTTGCTCGTCAGCAGCCGCACCGGCGGCACCGACGCGGCGATCCGCGTGACGTTTGCGGCGGTGTTCGCGCTGGTGTTCGTCACGCTCGGGCCGCGGTTCCTCACCCAGGGGCAGCCCGGGCCGGCGGCGCTGGTGGCCGACTGGCTGCGGCGGCTGTCGCCCCTGCCGCCGGTCCTCGAGATCACCGGCACCACCGCCGGCGGGGCGCCGGGGCTCGCCGAACGCGGCTCGGCACTGCCGCCGTTTTTCGCCGCCGGGGGCCTACTGCTGGCGGGGCTCGTGGCCGCGACGCTGGCCCGGTTCGACCACCGGATCTTCGACCGGGCCCGCGACGCCGGGAAGATCACCGACGACCAATCGCTGGCGGTGCGCTCGGCGCGGCGGCTGTTCTACCTCGTCGATCCGCAGCGGCGCAGCGCCGGGATCCCGTCGTGGCTCAATCCGGTGCTGGTCAAGGAATTCCGGACGCGGAAGTTCGGCCGCCTCCACTGGCTGCTGCGGCTCGCGGCCGGCTGCGCGGTGGTGTCGCTGCTGCTCACGCTCGCCGCCACCTCCGGCACGGTCGCCTGGGGTGTGGAGACGATCGGCGGCCTGCTCGTGCTGCTGCAAGTGGCGCTGGTGGTGGTGATCACGCCGAGCCTGGCGTCGGGGCTGGTCGCCGCCGAGCGCGAATGGGGCGGCTGGAACCTGCTGCGGATGACCACGCTGTCGGGCGTGCGGATCGCCCTCGGCAAGCTCGGGAGCGTGCTGTGGACCGTGCTGCTGGTCCTCGCCGCGACGCTGCCGGGCTACCTGATGATGATCACGATCAAGCCGACGATGGCCAGCCAAGTGACGCTGGCGCTGGTCAGCGTGCTGCTTGCGGTGGCGATGTCGATCGCGGTGTCGGCGGCGGTCGGGAGCTTTTTCTCGAGCACCACCGCGGCGACGGTCACGGTGTCGCTGGTGCTGCTGGTGATCTACCTCGTGCCGATGGGCATCTGGGCCTTCCGCGACGATCCGTTCGGCCATGCGTTCGTCGAGACCGCGCTCAAGGCCACGCCGCTGGCCGCGGCGCTGGCGGCGATCCGCATGCCCGGCTTCACCGGCTACGACCTCACGCCAGGTGCCTGGTGGGTGGCGGGGACGGTGACGCTGGCGGGGCTTGCCGTGTTCGCCCTGCGGATCAGGCGGCTTCTCCAGCCGGAGTGAACGGGAACCGTACCGATGCCACGTTTCTTCGGCCCCTCGTCGCGTGCCCTCGTTGGCCTCGCGCTGGCGCTGGCCGGCCCTTGCCTGGCCCGGGCCGTCGACCTCGCGATCGACGAGGTCGAATGGCGCGACCCCGACCTGCCGGCCCCGCCGTCGCAGCTCCGGTTCTCGAAGAGCGTCGTCCCGCTGTGGCGCCAGGCCCTCGCCCGCCAAGATGCCGAGCCGCGGCGCCTGGCCTGCGACACGATCGGTCTGGCGGCGGGGCGCGGCATGACAGGCCTCGACGAGCTCGTCGCGCCGTTGTCGGCGATCGTCGCCGATGATCCCGACCCGCTGGTCCGCCGCGCCGCCGCCGGCGCGCTCGTGGCCCTCGATGCCCGCGGCGCGGCCGACGTGCTCGCGAAGGCGGCCGCGCGCGACGGCGTCGTCGCTGCCGCGATCGTCGAGCCGGCGCTGGCGCGGTGGGGTTCGACCGTGGCCACGCAGCCGTGGCTCGACCGTCTCTCCGCCGCCGACACGCCGCCGGCGCTGGTGGCGCTGGCCGTCGACGGGCTCGGGCGCACGGGTGCCGAGGCGGCTGCGGAGCCGCTCGAGCGCCTGCTGCTCGACGCCGATGCCCGCCCGGAGCAGCGGCTGGCGGCGGCCCGGGCACTGGGGAGGATCCGCGACGCGGGGCTCGTGCCACTGGCCGAACGGCTTGCCGCGAGCCCGGCTCGCCCTGGGGGCCCGCGGGCCGATCCGCGCACGCCCCCCGACCTGCTCGGCCGTCTTGCGGCGGTCCGGCTTCTGGCGCGGCACGCCGACGCCGCGGCGCTGGCGCTGGTCACGCGCTTGGCGGAGGATACCGAGCCGACCGTCGCGGCCGAGGCGCTCGAGCGGCTCGACGCGCTCGACGCCGGGGCCGCGCTGGCGATCGCGCGGCGGTCGCTGGCCGGGCCCGATGCCGCTCTCCGCCTGCTGGCCGCGCGGCTCGCCGTCCGCCCTGCCGATGCCGACGCCGTCGAGCGCGTGAAGCACCTGCTCTCCGACCGCAACCCGCCGGTGCGCCGGTTCGTCGCCGGGACGCTGGCCGACTTCGCCACCCGGCCGGAGCTGCACGGGCCGGTCATCGCCGCCGGCAGTGAGGTGCTCGGTGGCGACGACTGGCGCGGGCTCGAGCAGGCGGCGCTGCTCCTCGGCCACCTCGACCACGAGCCGTCGGGCGACCGGCTGCTGGCCCTCCTCGATCATTCCCGCCCCGAGGTCGCGATCGCCGCGGCCTGGGGGCTCAAGGCGCTGGCGATCCCCGAGATGCTGCCGCGGATCCTCACCTATGCCGAGGCGCTGGCGCCGCGCGTCGATCCGGCCAAGCAGCCGACCGAGGTCACCGGCGCCCAGGCAACGCAGCTCTTCGAGCTGTTCGGCATGACCCGCTACGCGCCGGCCGACACGCTGCTCCGCCGTTTCGTGCCGAAGTCCCAGCTCGACACGCGCGCCCGCGCGGCGGCGATCTGGGCGCTGGGCTGGATCCATGCCGACAACCCCGACGAGGAACTGGCCGAGCAGCTCGCCGAACGGCTGGCAGACACCACGTCGCTGCCGCCGGAGATGCCCGCCGTCCGCACCCAGAGTGCCGTTGCCCTCGGGCGGATGGGGGCCCGATCCCAGCTGCGGACGCTCGAGCAGTTCGTCGACGCCGACGGGATCGGCGTCCCGAGCGGGCGGGCGTCGGCCTGGGCGGTCGAGCGGCTCACCGGCAAGCCCTACCCCGAGATTCCCACGATCACGACCGGCATTCGCGGCTGGTTTCTCGAGCCGCCCTGAGCCGGTCCCGGTGCCGCCCCCCTCCCCCGCACCCGCAGCACAACGCGCACGATCGGACGTTTTCCAACGCCGACTACAATAGCGACGGATCGCGATCGATCCTGTCTGCGGAGGCCCGGACGATGACGGTCACCGCTCCCGACGTCGCGCCCGTGCTTCCCGTCGCCGCGACGGATCGTGGCGGCGTGGTGCTGTTTGACGGCACCTGCGGGTTGTGTGACGCGACCGTCCAGTTTCTCATCGCCCGCGACTCGCGCCGGTTTCTCCGGTTTGCACCGCTCGAGTCGCCCGTCGGCCGGCACCTGCTCGCCGCGCACGGCCTGCCCGTCGAAGCCACCCCCGGCTCGATGGTCTACATCGAGGGGGGGCGGGCGCTGACCAGGTCGAGTGCGGCTCTGGCGATCGCCCGCCGGCTCGACGGTGCCTGGCCGCTGCTGTCGGCGTTCCGGTTGGTGCCGGTGTTTCTGCGCGATGCGGTCTACCGGTTCGTCGCCCGGAACCGGTATCGTTGGTTCGGCCGGCTCGATGCCTGCCGGATCCCCGACGCCAGCCAGCGGGAGCGGTTTCTCGCCTGAGCTCCCCGGGGAACCGTTCCCCCGCGGAGCTTCTCCATGCGACCGGTTCGCGTTTCGCTGCTCGCCCTCGTGACCGCCCTGGCGGCCGTCGGCAGCCTCGCCGATGACGCCGCCATCGACCCCGGGGCGCTCGACAACCTCGAGAAGGCCTACCCGGCGGCGCCCGAGGGGATGGAGCGGAAGGTGATCCTCCTCCCCCACAAGGAGCGCGGCATCGACGACGACTTCCGCGTCGAGCTGGTCGTCGGCCGGACGGTGCCGACCGACGGGGTCAACATCCACCGCTTCGGCGGCGAGCTCGACGAGGTCGACATCCCCGGCTGGGGTTTTTCCTACTACAAGGTCGACGGCGACCTGGCGCAGCCGGCGTCGACCCGGATCGCCGGCACGGGCGAGACCAAGCCGCGGTTCGTGCCCGGGCCGACGCGCCTCGTGCCCTACAACAGCCGCCTGCCGCTGGTGGTGATGGTGCCCACGGGGTGCGAGGTGCGCTGGCGGCTGTGGCGGGCGGCTCCCGAGGTGCTCTCGGCGCCGACCCGCTGAGCGCGGTTGCTGTCGCTGTTCGCCGTGCCTTCTTCGGATCGAGTTCTCATCGTGGAGGCTGGGCCGATGCGGATCGTGATCGTCGGTGGAGTGGCTGGTGGGGCATCGGCGGCGGCGCCGGCCGGCGGATCCTCGCCTACTGCCAGGTCGGCCAGCGCGGCTACCTGGCGACGCGGATCCTCCTCCAGGCGGGATTCGCTGCCGCCAACCTCGGCGGCGGCTACACGACCTATCGCCTCCACCGGCCGGCCTGACGGCCGCGCCGCCGGCGGCCGGTCCGCGGCGCGTGCGCGGGGGCCGTATGATCGGCCGGATGCCGCCCGCCCCGCTCCACTATTGCACCAACGTCCACCCCTGCCTGTCGGCCGACGACGTGCCGGCGATGCTCGACACGTTCGCGGTGCCGATCCACGAGCGGTGCGGCTTCGCGATCGGCGTCGGGCTCTGGCTTCCGGCCCAGGCCCTGGCCGAGCAGCTCGCGCGCCCCGCCGCCGCGGCCGGGCTCGCCGCGGCGCTGGCCGACCGCGGCCTGGTCTGCCACACGCTCAATGCCTTCCCCTACGGCGATTTCCATGGCGCCCGCGTCAAGGACGGCGTCTATCTCCCCGATTGGTCTGTTCCGGCGCGGCGCGACTACACGCTCGGCTGCGGCCGGCTGCTGACGGCGCTGCTTCCCGAGGGGGCCAGCGGCAGCATCTCCTCGTTGCCGCTCGGATTCAAAGGCCACGCCCACGCCCTTGGCTTCGAGGCGGCCGCGATCGGCCAGTTGATCGACGTCGCCCGGGCGTTTGCCCGCATCCGGGCCGACAGCGGCCGCACGCTCCGGCTGGCGCTCGAACCGGAGCCGTTGTGCCTGCTCGAGACGACGGCCGAGGCCCTCGGCTTCTTCGCGCGGCTGTGGCGCGCGGCGGCGGCGGCCGGCGCCGAGGAGGAGGTGCGGCGGCATGTCGGGCTGTGCTACGACGTCTGCCACCAGGCGGTGGAGTTCGAGGATGCCGCCGACGCGATCGGCCGGCTGACGGCGGCCGGCGTCACGATCGCCAAGGTCCAGATCAGCTCGGCGCTCGAGCTCGATTGCCCGTTCGACGCCGACGCGCGTGCGGCCCTCGCCCGCTACGCCGAGCCGCGTTACCTCCACCAGACGTTCGCGCGCTTGCCCGACGGCCGGCTCCTCGCCCTCCGCGACCTCACCGCCGACCATGCCCTCGCGCCGCCGGACGAATGGCTGACCGCGGCGGCCTGGCGGGTGCATTTCCACGTCCCCGTCGACGCCGAGCGGATCGGCAGCCTGGGCACGACGCGCGGCGAGCTGGTCCGGGCGCTCGACGCCATCGGCCGGCTGCCCGACCGGCCGGATCTCGAGGTCGAAACCTACACCTGGCCGGTGCTCCCCGGCTCCGGTGCCGACGGGATCGTCGCCGGGATCAGCCGTGAGCTGGTCACGACCCGAACGCTGCTCGGCGCGACGGCCTGACGGCGGCGCCGGTCAGTCTTCCGGGAGGCGCTCGAAGACGACGAGCGTCCGCTCGCTTCCCGGCTCGGACGTGAATTCGCCGGGGCGCGAGCGGTCGGCACCGGCGTAGCAGACGCGGCGCGTCTTCTCGGAGGTTTCGTAGATCCCGAGCATCTTCCGTCCCGCGCCGTCCCCTTCGGTGACCTCGGCGTCGATCTCGCGGGGTGACGTGGTGGGATCGATCTCGCTCGTGCCGCGGACCGCGCGGTTGCCGTCGACGAGCACCTCCCACTCCCCCTGCCGGCCGTTGACGACGACGATCCGCCGCGCGTCTTCGTCGGCCACGGCGCTGCCGTTGACGACCATCGACACCACGCGCCAGCGCCCCGCGATCAGGGCATGGTCGCGGGCGATCGCCTCGTCCTTGTCGGCAGCGAGGGAGACCACTGCCGGTACGACGATCACGACGGCAAGCCAGGAGCGACGGAGCATGACGAACCTCCTCGGATGACACGGCTGGTGCAGGACGGATACCGCGACGCTACCGCGCCCGAACCGCCGCCGCGAGAGCGAAGGCGTGGACAGCTCCGGCGGCGGCGGGCAAGCCGCCCATCGCGGGGGGGAGGCCGCGGTGACCGTTCACGCCGCGACGAGCCTCGTGAAGACGGCCATGTAGCGCCGGGCAACTTCGTCCCAGCCGTAGCGGGCGAGCGTTGCGCGCGAGGCGGCGCCGTCGGCGGCGAGCCGGTCGCGCTCCTCCGCGGCGCCGGTGATCATCCGGGCGATGTCGCGGGGATCGCGCGGGTCGAACCACTCCGCGCGCGTGCCGAGCGCGCGTACCTGATCGCGAAACGCGGGAATGTCGGCCAGCGCCACGGCGCTGCCGCAGCTCCAGGCATCGAGCGCCGAGCCGCTCCCCGCCTCGCACAGCGACGGGTTGACGACGACGAGGGCCCCGGCGAGCAGCCCCGCCAGGTCGTCGTCGCCGACCATGCCCAGGCCGAGCACGTCCCACTCACCCGGCGCGTCGACGCGGTCGGCATACAGTGGCGAGCGCACCACGGCGCGGACCCCGGCGGTGTCGGGGCCGCAGACGACGAGCTTGAGCGGGGTCCCGGCGCGACGCAGGTGCCAGAGCGCCGACACCAGCGCCCCGAGGTTCTTGTGGGGCATGAGGTTGTTGGGGCAGAGCACGTAGTCGGCCGGCAGCCCCCACCGGGCCGCCAGCGCCGCCGGAGGTGTCGCCACGACCGAGGCCGGCAGCAGGCTCGACAGCGGGATCACGTCGACCGCGCCACGGTGGTCGGAGAACACGGCGCGCAGCTCGGCGGCGACGAAGTCGGACGACACGACCGGCGCGGCACGGTCCAGCCAGCGGCGGTGGCTCGCGCGCGTGGTTGTCCAGTCCACGTGGTCGTAGGTGGTGACACCGAATTCGTGGGCGTAGATGAAGTCGTGGGGGATGAACGACATCGGCACCGCGACCGGCGGCGGATCGAGATCGTAGGGCCAGGCGAAGTGGACGACGTCGTGGCCGGCCAGGACCCGCGCCAGCCGCCGGCCGTAACGCTCGCGGCGGCGGAGCTTCGAGCGCTGCCACATGGCCACCAGCGCCTCGTCGAACCGCCTCCAGCCCGTCAGCCGACGGCGGCGCGACTGGCGCAGCGGGCGCGGCAGGCGCCCGGGGAGGTCGGCGAGGCGGACATCCGCACCGCGCAGCCGGTCGGCGGCGCCCGGGGGGAGGCGCTCGACGTGGCTCCACAGGGTGACCCGCGGCCGGTCTGACAGGCGCGCCAGAGCGGTGGCGAGCGTGACCGCGTAGCGCCATCCTCCGGTCGAGGCGTTTTGGCAGACGATCCCGATGTCCATGCGATCCCCCACACCTCCCGCGCGCAGAAAAAACATCGACCTCGGCGCCGTCGTGGCGCCAGCGCACCCCTGCCGCCGGCGCGGGCCCCACGACCGGCGCGATCGACACCCCGCGCTGCCGTCGCCGCGACAGTCTGGCCGGCAGCCGCTCCAGCTTGCCGCACCGGATCGACCCGCTCGACCGGCCGTCTCCTCGCGGGGCTTCGTCGCTGCCGTCGATAGGTGTCGGGGCGGCGGAACATGGCCAGGGAAGGCTCGCCGGAGAGCGTGCACGGATGCGCTTCGCACTGGTCTCGAGCCACGAGCCGTTTGCCGGCTCGAGCGACACCGTCGGGGCGCTGGCCCGCACGCTCGTGGCCCATGGCCACGACGTCGAGACGATCCTCCTCCCGGCCTGCCCGGGGCCGGAGGGGCTGCTCGACCAGATGGTCGCCTACCGGTTTTTCGACTTCGGCGACTCGATCGACCGCGTCATCGCCCTGCGGCCGCCGGCGCATGTCGTCCGCCACCGCCACAAGATCGTGTGGCTCGTCGACCCGCCGGCCGACGACGAGGACGACGGCCGGCTCGCGCCCGACGCGCTCGCGCGGCGCGACGAGCAGCTCCGCCTCGATGGCGAGTCGCTGCGCGAGGCGCGGGCGATCTACGCCCCGTCGGCGGAAATCGCCGCCCGGCTCGCGCGGCGGCATGGCGTGGCTTGCACGGTCCTCCATCCGCCGCTCGCCGACGCGAGCCCTTACCGCGCCGGACCGTGCGGCGACGAGCTGGTGTGCATCGCGCCGCTCGAGCCCGACCAGCGCCATGCGCTGCTCCTCGAGGCGCTCGGCCATGTCCGCACTGTCGCGCGGCTGGTGATCGCCGGCAAAAGCCGGTCGCGCGGGTATCCCGGCCAGCTCCGCCGGCTTGCCGCCGAGCGCGGCCTCGGCGACCGGGTCGAGATCGTCGACCGGCCGATCGGCGTCGACGAGCAGGCCGCGCTGGTGGGCTCCTGCCGGGCGGTGGTGTCGCTGCCGTTCACGGCGTCGGGGTGCGCGGCCGCGGCCCTGGCCGCCGGCCATGCCGGCAAGGCCGTGCTGACGACACGCGACTCCGGCGCCGTCGCCGAGCTGGTCGCCGACGGCGTCAACGGACTGGTCTGTGAACCGACGGCCAAGGCCCTGGCAGCAGCGCTCGAGCGCCTCCTCGGTGATCGCCGGCTCGCTGCCGACCTGGGGGCCCGCGGGCCGGCGCGGATCCGGGCACTGGGGATCGGCTGGGAGGGCGTCGTGGGGCGCCTCGCGGCATGAGGGTCGTCGTCCTCAACACGGTCGCGCCGTTCGTCCGCGGCGGGGCCGAGCTGCTCGCGGAGTCGCTCGTCGAGCGGCTCACGGCGGCGGGGCACGAGGCGGCGCTCCTGCGCGTGCCGTTCGCCTGGCATCCGCTCGAGCGCGTGTACGACGCCATGCTCGCCTCCGGGTTGCTCGCGCTGCCCCGGGCCGACCGGGTGATCGCGCTCAAGTTTCCCGCCTACCTCGTCCCCTGCCCCGACAAGACGATCTGGCTGCTGCACCAGTTTCGCCAGGTGTACGACCTGTGGGGGCCGGAAATCGCGGCCGATCCGGCGGCGACGGGGCTGCGCGCGGCGATCAAGGCTGCCGACGAAGCCTGCTTCGACGGCGCCCGGCGGATGCTGTGCAATTCCCCGGTGACGCGCGACCGCCTCGCGTGCCACAACGGCCGCCGCGCCGACGTCCTCCCCCCGCCGCTCAACGACCCGGAGCTGTTCCAGCCAGGGCCGCACGGCGACTACCTCTTCGCCGGGGGGCGGATCAACGCCGCCAAGCGCCAGCACCTCCTCGTCGAGGCGATGCGGCACGTGCGCGGCGGCCTGCGGCTGGTGGTCGCCGGGCCGCCCGACACGCCGGCCGACGGAGAACGCCTCGTGGACCTCGTCGCCCGTCATCGCCTCGGCGATCGGGTGCGGCTCGAGCTGGGGTTCGTGCCGCGCGCGCGGATCGCCGAGCTGGTCAGGGGCGCCCTGGCGTGCGCCTACTTGCCGATCGACGAAGACAGCTTCGGCTACGTGGCGATGGAGGCCTGCGAGGCGGCCAAGGCGCTGCTCAGCGCCCCCGACGCCGGCGGCGTGCTCGGGCTGGTGCGCGACGGCGAGACGGGGCATGTCGTCTCGGCCGATCCCGAGGCGCTCGCCGACGTGCTCGATCGCCTGTGGACCGACCGGGCGACGACGATCGCCCAGGGGCGCGCGTCGCGGGCGCTGTGGCGCGCCCAGGGAATCGACTGGCACCACACGATCGAGACGCTGCTGGCATGAAGCTCGCGTGGTACACCCCCTATGCACTGCCGTCCGCGGTCGGGCGGTATAGCGCGCTTGTCGTCGCCGAGTTGGCCCGTCAGGGGATTGACGTCGTCGTCGTGCGCAGCGAAGTCCCGACGGCCGACCTGCTCCGCGCCGGCGCGCACCCGGCCCCGGGGCCGGTCTGCTGGGCGGCCGATGGCGGGGCGTGTGCCGAGGCCGCCGATCTGGTGGTCCACAACATCGGCGACCACCATGGCAACCACTTCCATTCGTTCGACGGCCTCCGCCGTCGCCCCGGGATCGTGGTCCTTCACGACGTCTCGCTGCACGGGGCGCTGCTCGGGCTGGCAAGCGCGGGGGGCGCGGCGGCGCCCGACTACGAGACGGTGCTCCGCGCCGAGTGTGGCGACGGTGCCCTGCGCCGGTATCGGGCACTCCGCGAGGCCCTTCCGCGGGCCTGGTGGTACGACGCGGTGGCCGACCATCCCGTCCTCCGATTCGCTCTGCGCGACGCACTGGGAATCGTCACCCACTCGCGCTACGCGGCCGGGATCGTGGCCCCGCGCGTGGCCGCACCGCTGACGACGATCCCGCTGGCCTACGATGGCCCGCAGCTCACCCTCCCGCCGCCGCGGCTCGCCACGCCGCTGCGCCTGCTCACGATCGGCAACGTCAATCCCAACAAGCGGGTCGGCGACGTGGTGGCGGCGCTTGCCGGCGACGCCGTGCTGGCGGCGCGGTGCGACTACCGCGTCGTCGGTGCGATCGAGGATGCCGTCCGCGCCGAGATCGTGGCGCACAGCGCCGCTGCGGGCCTCGTCGTCACGGTCACGGGGCCTGTCGATGCGGCGGCGCTCGCGGCCGAACTGGCCGCCGCCGACGTCGTCATCTGCCTGCGCCGGCCGTCGCTCGAGGGGGCGTCAGCGAGCGTGATCGAAGGGATGCTGTCGGGGCGGCCGGTGATCGTGAGCGACACCGGGTGCTTCGCCGAGATTCCAGGGGCGCTGGTCGCCAAGGTCGCCCCGGGGCGCGAGGTGACCGATCTGCGGCGGGCGTTGCACGCGATTC
This sequence comes from Planctomycetota bacterium, assembly GCA_016872555.1. Classification (NCBI taxonomy): domain Bacteria; kingdom Pseudomonadati; phylum Planctomycetota; species Planctomycetota bacterium. The sequence continues at coordinate 55,620 of VGZO01000022.1, read as the reverse complement.
TCGCGGCTCCCGACGGCGCCCGGGCCCGCGGTGCGGCGGCCAGGGCGTGGGCCCTCGAGCATCACGCGCCGGCGGCCTACGCGCGGAGGTTCCTCGACTTCTGCACCACCGTGCGCGATGCCGCCGGGCTGCTCCACACGGTCGACAGGATCACCGAACGGCTCGCGGGCTGGGGCGTGGCGCCCGATGGCGCCTTCGCCGAGCGCATCGACAGCGTGCTCGCGGGCTTGTTTGGCGCCAGGAGGGCAGCGTGACCACCGGCGTGCTGCCATTTCGGCCCAGCGAACGGATCCGGATGCTCCTGCCGGTGCCGCCCTCGGCGCGTGCGGCCGAGCCGGCGATCCCGATCACCTGCGTCCAGGGGCTCGGCCGCGGTGCGGGTGTGGCCGTGGAGGGGGACTTCGCCGGCTTTCATCCGCTCGAGCTCGACGGCGGCGTGCCGTTTGCTTGGACCGACGGCCATGGCACGGTCGTCTGCCGCGCCGCGCGGACGGTGACGCTCCGCCACGTGTGGATCGTCGTCCACGCGACCGCGCCGCACGGTGCATCTGTCGAGGTCAAGGTCGACGGCGGACCGCCACGCCACCTGGCGCGCGTCCGGGGGCGGCGGACCGTGCGGATCAACCTGGGACAGCGCGTGCGCTCCACCGAGATCCGGCTCGAGCTGACGAGCCCCACGTTCGTCCCGGCCGACGCCGGCCTGACCGACTCCCGGTGCCTCGGCGTGGCGATCGAGCGGATCATCCTCGGCCGGAGTGTCGCGGCGTGTGCCGCCGCCGCCTGGGCCGACGCGCTGCGCCGATTCGACCGCAGCCGGTCCGGCCGGGGGGCGTGACCGCTGGCCCGTCATGAATTCCCCTCAGCCCCCGGAGCCGCCATGAGCCCCGAGTACACCGACCGGATCACGCTGGCAGGCCGCCGGGCGCTCGTCACCGGGGCCTCGCAGGGGCTCGGTGCCGAGATCGCCACGGTGTTTGCCGACGCCGGTGCCGATCTGGTGATCACCGGCCGCGACGCTGCCGGGCTCGAGCGGACCGCGCAGCCGTCGCGGCGATGGGGCGGCGCTGCACCGCGATCGCAGCCGACCTCGCCACGGTCGACGGGCCGCGTGCCGTCGGCCGGCAGGCGCTCGACCTCCTCGGCACGGTCGACATCCTCGTCAACAACGCCGGGATCGTGTACGTCGACGAATTGCTCGCGATCACGGTCGACCACTGGGAGGAGACGCTCGCGGTCAATCTCCGCGCCCCGCTCCTCCTCGCCCAGACCGTGGCGCCGGGAATGATCGCCCAGCGCCGCGGGAAGGTGATCAACATCTCGTCGATGGCCGGAGTGCTCGTGCCCGAGGGGCACGGCGCCTACGCCGCGTCGAAGGGTGGGCTCAACCTGCTGACCCGGGCGATGGCCGCGGAGTGGGGCCGGTTCAACATCCAGGCCAACGCGGTGGCGCCGACGGTGATCCTCACCGAGATGGGGCAGCAGGTGTGGGGCGACCCGCGCAAGGGCGACCCGATGAAGGCCCGGATCCCCGTCCGCCGGTTCGGCGAGCCGGTCGAGGTCGCCGACCTGGCGCTGTTTCTCGCCCCGGGCGCGTCGGACTTCATCTGCGGCCAGATCCTCCACCTCGACGGCGGCCTGTCGGCGGTGTGAGCGTTCAGCGCGGCGGCGGGTCGGCTTCGCGCACCGCGGAGCCGGCGCCGGGGCTCGTGACGAGGATCGAGAACCGCCGGGCCGATGCGGCGTCGGGGGTCGAGAGCGAGGCGTAGTCAAACCGGCCGCGGATGTCGGTGAACCCGTCCTTGTAAAACGCTACCCGGCCGTCGTCCATCCGCGCGTAGACCTTGCAATACGCCTTCACCACCGGCTTGCCGTCGGCTGCCATGGTCACGATGACCTGGGCGTAGTTCTCCATCACGCGCACGGTCAGGCCGGTCGAGTAGGCCGGGGCCGAGCGGGTGATGCCGCCGGCGGTCACGGTGACGAGCTGGTCGCGCGCCGCGGCCTCGGCCGGCAGCGCCACGCGCGTCGTCCCGCCGGCGTCGAGCGCGACGTCGAACGTGCGGTTGGGGCGCACCGAGCCGAATTGGCCGGCGAACGTGCCGGCGAACGGGTTGCGGCTGAACAGCACCTCGAGATCCATCTCGTGCAGCGCGACCGTCGCCGTGGCGAGGTTCTCGTGGTCGAGGACGAGGTCGCGCCCCTCGACGCGCAGCGCCAGCGCCGGCGATGCCGCGGCCAGCCGCCCCTGCCGCTGCTCGCGGTCGAGCGGGTCGAGCACGGCGGCGTCGCCGCGCCCGGCCGCCTCGTCGACGTGGGCCAGGACGAGCTCGAAGCGCCGCCGCCAGCGCTCCACCGGGAAGCCGGCGTTGCGGAGGGCGATCGCCCGGGCCCGGTCGGTGTCGCCGGCGTGGAGGGCGAGGATCGCGTCGGCGTAGTCGTAGTGCAGCGGCGTCTCGGTCGCCTCGCGGCGCACCCGCGCGAAGTGGCGCGTGGCTTCGGCGACCCGGTCTTGCAGGAGCAGGTAGACGACCGCCGCCAGCCGATCGTCGTCCGACACCGACCGGGCCCGGGCCAGCTCGCCGAGGAATCGGTGGTACTGCCCGTGGAAGGCGTCGTTGACGATCTGCCGCCGGCTGCCGAGCATGAATTGGCGCGCGTTGACCAGGGGCCAGTATTCGAGGTGCTCGTAGGTGCGCCGTTCGACCGGATCGAGCGGCATCAGGCCCCCCTCGATCCGGCCGCCGAGCAGCGCCACGAATTCGTCCTCGTGCTCGAGCCACGTGCGCATCGCCGCCGGGTCGCGGTGGAGGAAGGCGTAGGACCACAGCGTCCTGTCCCAGACGTGCCGGGAAGCGAGTTTCGCCGTCACCCGGTCGAACATCCCCCGGTCCTTCATCCGCCAGGCGATCATCCCGAGGTCGACGCCGTCGAGGACGTGGGCGTCGAGCCAGGCGAGGACCTGCTCGTCGCTCCCCTCCTGCGACACGGCGGCCCACGAGCGGTCGTCGGGGCGCGCCGGCCGGTCGACGACGGTGAACGCCGTCGGCGGCACGAACGCGACCAGAGCGTCGCCCTCCGAGACGTGGGCCGGGTAGTGGGCGAATTCACCGGCGGCGGGAAACACGAACGAATACTCGAGCGCCTCGACCGCATACGGCTCGAGCACCACCTGCGCCGTCCGGGTCGGGCGGCTGCCGAGGACCGGGATCGAACCCTGCGGGATCTGGAGGAGCACCGCCACCTTGCGCCGCGCCGAGCCGGTGTTGGTGACGACGACGCGGCTGGTGTAGACGACGTGAGTGAGGAACTCGCCGGTCACGAACCGCTCGCGCGGCTCGCCATCGACGATCTCCTCGCGCTCCGACTGGCGCAGCACGTTTTGGCCGACGAGGATGCTCGACGGCGCCGCCGGGGGATCGACCGCGGTCGTCCGTTCGTGAAAGGCGACGATCGGCCCGGCCGGCTCGATCGTCATCTTCCCGTCGGCGAAGCTCGTCCGGTGCTCGGGCGACTCGTACGGCAGGTCGAGGACCGCCAGCGCCAGGAGGGTTTCGGCGAAGCTCCGCGACGCCTCGCCAAGGTGGACCGATCGAAACGGCGTGGCGGGATCGTGCGCGGCGTAGTCGAGCCAGAACCGGCTCGGGCCGATGAGGGAGGCATCCTGGGCCGCGATCCGCAGGTGGTGGTAGTTGTTTTCGGCATGCTCGCGCGTCGGGTCGAGGAGGCGATACAGCGCCTCGGCCAACCGTTCCTGCCGGGCGAAGAACTCGACAGGCTTGCCGGCCGCGTCGTCGAGAGCGGCGGGATCGGCGCCGAATCGATCGATCGATTCCCCTTCCTGGAGCTTCCGCTTCGATCGCCCGCGGAGGCTGCCGCGGGCTTCGTCGCGCCGCGCCATGTCGCGGCCGAGCATCGGGTTTTTATCGGTGGCGGTTCGTCCCTCGACAGACAGCGATTCGGGGGCCGCTGCGGCCGGCGGCGGGCTCCCCAGTGCGCCGCCGCGCGTGCCAGCGGCACTTCCGCCAAGCCCGCCGCCCATTCCCCCCATGCCGCCTCCTCCCGCGCGAAATCCGAATTCGGCATCGGCCGGCAGGGCGTTGTCGGCGTCGGCGCGGCCGAACCGGTCCTCTGTCCCGAGCGCGTCTGCCGACACCGCCGCGTCGAACAGCATCTGCCGCCGCTCCGTGTCCGGGGGGAGGACGGCGAGGAGATCGGCGAGGTGCCGGCGCGTCCGCGGCTGCTCGGCGGCGACGCGCCGGGCGAGGAGGGCGCGCTCGGCCACGTTGAGCCGGGCGTAGCGCCACGGCTCGAGCCAGGGAGACAGGTCGTCGCCGAGGAGCCACCGGTCGAGGAACGTGCGGTCCTTCTTCGTCCGCAGCCCCGGCGCGACGACCGCATCGAAGAACGGCCGGTCCTTGTGCCAGAGGAAGAAGTGCAACTCGTGGCAGGCATGCTCCGAGGCGAGGCGGCGCTTCTCGGCGTCGTCGAGCGACGGCCAACGGAGCAGGAACGCGAACGCCGCCAGGCCACGATCGCCCGACACGGCGGTGGCGAGGCCGAACACCCGGCCGAGGCTGTCGTAGGCCTCGAACCGCCCCGACGTGGCGTCTTCGATCACGATCGGACCGTCGGCCGGTCCGACGAGCGTGATCGTCTGCCGCTGGACGAAATGCCGCGCCGGGTCGAGCCCACCGCGGAAGCGCGTCTCGACGATCCGCGGGGCGCGGGCCGGCAGGGCGACGGAGCGGGCGAGCGTGAGAGCCGGATCGACGACGACCACCGTCACGTCCTGGTGGCCGGCGAGATCGGCGCGGCGGACGCGAATCGTGCCGTCGGCGGCGGGGACGAGATTGGGGACCACCGGTGGATCGTCGGCGAGGAAGTCGAGATCGGCGAAGCTCGTCGGGATGCCGCCCCCCGCGACGGGCCCCGGCGCGGCGACCTTGGCCATGCTCATCGGGGCGTCGGCCACGGCGGCGAAGTCGTCGCCGGCGGCGGCCTCCTGACGGACGGTGGTGGTGTCTTCCACCGCCCACGGATGGAGGAGCACGCTGGGCCGGTCGAGCATCGTGCCGGCAAACGGCGGTTCGGCGCGGCGGCGGAGAACGTAGGCGATCTCGTCGCCGAGGTTGCGGCCGCTGACATACGCGTTCGAGAACCCGCGCCGGGCAAACGCCCATGGCTCGGCCGCGCGAACGGTCGCGAGCGCCGCGAACGGGTCGAAGTCGGGAGCCATCCGCGTGGCCAACAGGTGCACGCGCGTGAACGGGTTGGGATCGCCCAGGCGGATGACCACCTCCTGCCCCTCCCCGTCCCCCTCGACGGTCACCGACTCGATCGCCGTCGGCGACAGCCGCGGTGCCTCGAGCTGGCGGACGCGGCCGACGAAGAACCCGTCGACCGGCGCGCCGTCGGTGATCCGGACCTCGACCCTTGCTCCCTCGCCGGGAAAAAACAGCTCGTAGTCGCCGGCGGGCAGATCGCGGAGGACGAGATTCCCCTGCTCGACGGCCAGATGCGCGAACCGGTCGACGGCATAGGCCCCGCCGCGGAGCTCGAACAGCGCCACGTCGGCCGGCGTGGGGGCCCCTGCCGCGCGGCCGGTGCGGTGGACCGCCGCCGGGAGCCAGGACACGCGGACCGGCGCCCCGACGCGCCCATGGACCACCTGTGGCCGGGTCACCCGGTCGGGGCGCAGCGGCCAGGCGTGCGACACCCCCTCGGGGCCGGTGACGGTCACCACCTCGATCCCGTCGAGCGGCCCCAGGTCGATCGCCCCCGCGGCGTCGGTCTTCAAGGAGAACGTCGCCGTTTGCCGGACATCGCGGTGTTCGAGCGTGACGACCACCGGTTGCGAGCCGCGGGGCTCGCCGCCACGCCCGCGGACTTCGACCAAAAACCGCTCGCCGGAACGGACGAGAAACAGGTTCTCGACCTTGTCGGTGCGGTCGATCTGGTTGACTGCCAGCGACCGGCTCGCCGACACGTCGAGCGGCGCGTCGCCGGCCGTGATCCGCCGCACCTTCCCCGAGAGCGTGAACGTCACCTCGGCCAGCCGCGGCGGGACGAGAAACTCGTGGACACTGTCGCGGTCCTCGAACAGCGGGAACGGCGCCACCTCGCGCACGGCCGGGACGCCGTCGGAGTCGACCGAGCGGATCGTCAGCCGCGGTTCCTCGATCGCCGCCAGCGACACCGGCCGCCGCTCGAGGAGCAGTGCCGGCCGCACGATCACCTCGGCGCTGCGGCGCGTGCGCAGGCTCTCGCGATCGACGTGGATCGCGGCTGTCAGCTCGAGCGACTCGGCGCGATGGACGAAGGCATCGAGCGTGGACACCGTCGCGGTCGTGCCGTCGGCGAGCGTGATCGGGCCGGTGACCACGATCGGCTTCCGCGCCGGCGCCGTGCTCGGCGGTACGAGGATCGTGCCGTCGCCGTCGGCCTGCTGCTCGCGCCCCTCGAACCACAGCCGGGCGCCGGTCACCTTCCGCCCCGCGTCGTCGAGGACGGTGAACCGCTGCCCGGCCGCGGTATCCTCGACCAGGGCGCGGAGCCACCCCTTGCGGACGAGCGCCCGGCTCGACCGGCCGTTGCCGACGAAGTCGACGACCCACACGCCGGGGCCGGCGAGCTGCGGCAGGGGCACGCGCTTCACCGTGCGGCGCAGCGCCGGCTCGTCGACGCGAACGGTGAATTCGGCCGTCGGCGTCAGGCCGTCGAGGGGGATGTCGGTATCGACCTCTGTGAGGGTGCCGCGGTAGTGGCCGAGCGTGTCGATCGCGAAGATCCGCACGGCCAGCTCGGGGACGTTCTTGAGCGCCACGTCGAGGGCCACCGGATCGTCGACCGCGACGCGCGTCGGATTGGACGGCAGCAGGTCGATGTCGACCCGATCACGGAGCGCCCGGAACGCCGCCGGACCGAGGACGGCGGCATGCTGCTCGGCATTGCCCAGGCCGGCGAGGAGCTTCGTCTCGGCAAACACCCGGTCGAGCCAGCCCTTCTCGAAAAACGGCTCCCAGGCGCGCGTGTCGGGGGCGTCGACGAGGAATCGGCCGAGCAGGTCGCGGACCAGTGCCTCGTCGTCGCCGACCGGCGGAAACGGGCAACCGGCACAGGGCTGGCCGAGATTGCAGGGGAAGCCCCGCGCCGCGTCGGTCGCGAGCAGCTCGGGCGACACGTAGGGCAGATGCCGCGGCAGCGCGAGGTAGTCGCGGAACACCTGCGCGTCGAGCCGGCCTTGCTTGCGGTCGAGGACGAGGCGCTCGTGGAGGACGATCGCCTTGAGGCTGTTGTGTGCCGCGCCGAGCGACCGGACGAACGGCTCGAGGCGCTCGAGGGCGGCGCGGCGGGTGGCATCGTCGCCGGGATGGTCTTCGTCGGGCGAGGGCTGGAGGCAGAGGAGCATCGCCGTGACGACCGTGGCGTCGTCGCGGAGGCCGGGCAGCGACCGGACCACCTCCTCGAGCTGGGGCCGCGTCAGGGCGCGGTGGATCGGCAGCGATCCGAAGCCGCCCGAGTCGGGCTCGCGGAGATCGTCGGCAACGAGCCGCACGAGGTCGGGGATGTCGGGGCGCGCGAGGCGCGACAGGAGCTGCCGGCGCCGGATCCGGTCGAGCGGCGCCGCCGGTTCCATCCCGGCGGCGATCCGGCGCAGGGCGGGGTCCTTCCAGCCGTCGAGCGTGCCGGGGGCGCTGTCGCTGGCCCGGCGGGCCCAGGCGTCGGCCGACACCTGCTCGGGGGCGAGTGCCGTGGGCAGTTGCGGCTCGGCACCGGGCACGACGCGCTCATGGTCGAACGACAGCCCGAGCGAGGCGACGAGAAAGTCGGCCGTCGCCGGCGGGTCGGCTGCGAACGAAAGCAGCGCCTTCCGGGCGCGGATCTCGTCGACTCCGGGCGTCTCGCCATGCGTCTTGATCCACTCGGCAAGGAGCGGCTCGACCTCGGCGAACCGCTCGGTGGCGAGGAGATGGAGACAGCGGAAGAAATAAAACTCCTCGGTGCCGGGAACGAGTTGCTCGAGGGCGGCGGCGCGGTCGTCGGCGAGGGCGAACGTCTCGACGAAGCCGATCTCGGCGGCCGCGCCGAGCGTGCCGGGGAGGACGAGGGCCGCGGCCAGTGCGGCGATCCCCGGGCGCGAGGGAGGTGTCGAGGAACGTGGAAACGACGATGGCGACATGGGGTCCTCGCGAAAGGGTGCGACCGTGCCGCCGGAGGCCGTCGTGGGCCCTCGGCGACGGGCAGTGGCGGATCCATCCTAATTCCGGGAGACGGGTCCGAGCTGCGATCGGAACGGTCACCCGCGGGCGGGGGACACCAGCCAGCGGTGACCGGAATCGGCGATTTCCTGCCGGCTGCGGTCGATGGGCGGTGCAGACCGCCGGCTCGCCTTGCCGGCCGGCGGAGCGATGGATACCGTTGGTCATCGAGGAGTTGGCGTGCATACCGGCCGGACGATCATCGCGCTTGTGACGGCCGTCGCCGTGATCGCCGGTCCGCAGTGGTGCTGCTGTTCACTCGAGGCGCTCACGCCGTCGATCGCGCGGCAGACCGCGCCGGCAGAGTCCTGCTGCTGCTGTCCGGCAGCGCCGACCGAGCAGCCGTCGTGCCCCGACGGAGCAGGCGGCCGCGGCTCGTGTCCCTGCCGCAGCAAGCCTCGGATCGCCGCCGCCGACTTCGGGTGGTCGATCGCCGATCCGGTCTGCCCGGCGATTCCGTCGGGGGATCACCTCCTTTTCTTTGCCGACGTGCCGATGCCGTGGGCCCGGCAGCCTGTTCCGGCCGTCGGCCGTTGCCGGGCCCGTGGCGGAGATGCAGCGCTCGCCGGCCGGGCGCTGCTGCGCGCGCTGTGCGTGCTGCGCTGTTGAGCGGAGCGTGACCGCACCCTCGGTGCGGCTTCCCCGATCCGGCATTCCGGCGGTCTGCCTCGGTGCGGCCGCTTTTCCCGCGCGGGGTGTCCGCGCGTCTGTCCGATCCCGTCCCGTACACGAGGAGAGTGCCATGGAATGGTTCAGTCCCGGTCGGTCGCGCGTGACCCGCGCCTGCTGCCTCCGCCCGCTGGCCGCGGTCGTGGCGATCGCCGCCCTCGCCGCCGAACCCGACGACCACGAGCACGGCGTCGGCGCGCATGGCGGCTTGATCGTCGCGCTGGGACGCGACAGTTACCACGTCGAGCCGGTCTTCGAAGCCGGGGGCATCCTCCGCATCTACCTGCTCGGCTCCGACGAGACGCGCGTCCAGGAGACGCAGCGACAGACGCTCACCGCCTATGCCAAGCCCGTGGGCGGCCGCGAGGCGGTGGCGCTGCCGATCGTCTCCGAACCGCAGGAGGGGGATGCCGAAGGTCAGACGTCGCGCTTCAAGGGGACGCTTCCCGAAGCGCTCCGCGCCGGGCCCGTCGAGGTCACGATCCCGAACCTGCGGATCGAGGGGGCACGATTCCGGGTCGGATTCACGTCGGCACCGCCGCCGCCGGTCGCGATGCCGGCAGCACTCGCCGACGACGATGCCGCGAAGCTGTTTCTCACGCCGGGCGGCCGGTACACGGCGGCCGACATCACCGCCAACGGTCGGGTCACGGCACAGCAGAAGTTCAAGGGATTCCGCGCCAAGCACGACGTCAACCCGGTCGCCGGCGACACGCTCTGCCCGATCTCCGAGACCAAGGCCAGCCCCGCCTGCACCTGGATCATCGGCGGCCAGACGTACCAGTTCTGTTGCCCACCGTGCGTCGAGGAGTTCGTGCGGATGGCCAAGGAGACGCCCGACGCGATCAAGGAGCCGGGCGAGTATGTCAAGCGCTGAGCGGGCGGGGCGGATCCATCCCGCGCTCGGGCTGGCCGCGGCGTTGATCGCCACGGCTGCCGCGGGCACGTCGGCCCACGAGGGCCACGAGGCACTGCCCACCAAAGGGGTCGTCGTCGACGCGCGTCACGGCACGCTGGCTTTGAGCGCGGCCGCCCACCGGGCGCTGGCGGTCGAGACGGCCGACGTCACGACCCACGCGCCCGCGACGCGGCTGACGGCGACGGCGCGTCTCGTCGCGGCCTGGAATCGTCATGCCTACGCCGCGCCGGGGATCGCCGGGCGGGTGGCGGCGATCCACGTCCGCCCCGGGGACGTCGTCGCCGCCGGGCAGCCGCTGGCCACCGTCGACAGCCTGGCGCTAGAGACGATCCAGGTGGAATTGCTCACCGCCCGTGCCGAGCACGAGCTCGCGGCGCGGACCTTCGCGCGGATGGAGACCCTCGCCGCGGCCCAGGCGGCGGCACTGCGCGACCGCTCCGAGGCCCGCGCGAGGCTCGAGCAGACCCAGGGAGCCGTCGACGTCGCCGTGGCCAAACTCCGCAGCCTGGGGATCGCCGAGGGGGTGATCGCCCGGCTGCTGGCTGACGCCGATCGGCCACTGACCGCGACGGTGGCGATCGCCAGCCCGATCGCCGGCACGGTGGTCCACGTCGACACCACCGTCGGCGACGTCGTCCAGGGCACGGAGCACCTGTTCGAGGTCATCGACCTGGCCGAGGTCCAGGCCGAGATCCAGGTGCTCGAACGGGACGTCGCCACCGTCGCGGTCGGGCAGCCGGTCGAACTCGCCGTTCCCGCCTGGCCCGACAAGCAGGTCACGACCGCGATCGATGCCCTCGGCATGAGGCTCGACCCGACGACCAAGCTCGGCACCGCGTGGGCGACGGTCGCCAACCCGGCCGGGCGTCCGCCGCGCTTCCTGCCGGGGATGACCGGCCGCGTCGCGATCGCGACCGCGGCGGGCCGCGCCCGGACCGCCGTCCCCGTCGGGGCGATCGTCACCTCGGGCGCGGAGCGCTCCGTGTTCGTCGAGGAGGCGGCGACCGAGCGCGGCTACGAATACCGCCGCCAGCCCGTCGTCGTCGAAGGCAGCGCCGACGGCCTGGCGACGCTCGCCGACGGGGCCGTGTTTCCCGGCGATCGGGTCGTCACCAGGGGAAGCCACCAGCTCGGCAGCTTCTTCGTCGCCGGCGCGCTGCGGCTCAGCCCGGAGGCGGAAGCATCGATCGGGTTGCAGACCGAGGCTGCCGAGCTGCGGTCGGTCGACGACGTCCTCGAGTTCGACGGCCTCGTCGACGTGCTCCCCGGAGCGCGGACGGTCGCGGCCGCACCGATCGAGGGACGGATCACGCGCCTCGTGGGCCGCCTCGGGCAGGAGGTCGCCGCCGGAGACGTCGTCGCCGAGGTCGCGAGCCTCGCGGCGCTCGATCTCCAGCTGCGGCTCATCCAGGCATCCGCGCAGCGCCGGCTCGCGAACGAGACGCTCGCGCGGCTCGCCGAGCTCGACGCAGCCGAGAGCGTGCCGCGCAAGCGGGTCTGGGAAGCGCAGACCGCGGCGCTGTCGCTGGCCGAGCAGGCCGAGGCGCTCGGTCGGTCGCTCCGTGGCGTCGGGCTCTCGGCCGCCGAGGTGGAGCAGGTGGCAGCGCACGGTGCCGTGGTCCCGGTGATCGCCGTCCGGGCTCCGGCCGCGGGGCGGATCGTGGCGCTGTCGGCGATCCTCGGCCAGGTGATCGAGCCCGACGTGCCGCTGGCGGAGATCCACGACCCGCACCATGCCTGGGTCCGCGGCCACCTCACCGAGCGCGAGGTCGGCCGGTTCGTGGCCGGTGCCGCGGGCGGAGCCGTCCGCGTCCGCTTCGTCGCTCTCCCCGGCAGGGCGTTCACCGGTGCGATCGTCCGCCGCGGCACCGTCATCGATTCCCGCGACCGGACGCTGCCGGTGTGGGTCGAGCTGGAGACGTCGCCAGCCGAGATCCTCCAGCACGACATGCTCGCCCGGGTCTCCGTGCCGCTGGCGAGCTTCCCCCCCGCGCTTGCCGTGCAGCGGTCGGCGGTGGCGCGGGAGGGCACCCAGGCCTACCTGTTCGTGCGCGAGGGGGACGGCTCGTTCCGCCGCCAGCCGGTCGTGCTCGGCCGTGGCGACGACCGGCTGGTGACGGTCGTCGAGGGGCTCGCTGCCGGCGCGATCGTCGCCGTGTCGGGGGTCGCCGACCTCCAGACCGCGTTCGCGGCGATCCGCTGACGAGGGGGTGATCGGATGCTCGACGCGATCATCGCCTTCTCGCTCCGCAACCGGCTTGCCGTCCTCGCCGCGGCACTGGCGGTGGCGGTCGCCGGGGCCGTGGCGCTCGAGCGGATGCCGGTCGACGTCTTCCCCGATCTCGACCGGCCGACGGTCACGGTGATGACCGAGGCCCCGGGGCTCGCCCCCGAGGAGGTCGAGACACTCGTCACCCGGCACCTCGAATACCTCCTCAACGGCGCCACCGGTGTCCGCCGCGTCCGCTCGTCATCGGGGATCGGCCTGTCGATCGTGTGGGTCGAGTTCGAATGGGGGACCGACATCTTCCGCGACCGGCAGATCGTCGCCGAGAAGCTCCAGCTCGCCCGCGGCCGGCTCCCGGCCGACGCCACCCCGGTCATGGCCCCGGTGTCGTCGATCATGGGGGAGATCATGCTCCTCGGCCTTCGCGACACGCGCCCGATCGACGGCCCCGACGCCGCGCGCGACAGCGCCCTGGCGATGCGGACGCTCGCCGAGTTCACGATCCGCAACCGGTTGCTGGCGATCGACGGGGTCGCCCAGGTGACGGTCATGGGGGGCATCCTCAAGCAGTACCAGATCATCACCTCGCCGACCCGGCTGGCGGCGCAGGACGTGACGCTGCGCCAGCTCGTCGACGCCGCGGCGAAGGCCAATGCGATCGCCGGTGGCGGAGTGATGGAGGACGGCACGCGCGAGTCGTTGATCCGGATCAGCGGCCAGTCGTTCACGCTCGACGAGGTCGGCGACACGCCGGTGGCGTGGCGCGCCCCGCGGCCGGTGCTCGTCAGGGACGTCGCCGACGTCGTCTTCGGCGGGCCGGTCAAGCGCGGCGACGGCGCCGTGCAGCTCAAGGAGGACGGGGGCACGACGGGGGGGCCGGCGGTGATCATCGCGATCCAGAAGCAGCCCGCCGCCGCGACGCTCGCCCTCGACCGGCGCGTCGATGCGGTCCTCGACGGGATCCAAGCCGATCTTCCCCCCGGCGTGACGATCGAGCGCCGGATCTTCCGGCAGGCCGACTTCATCCGGGCCGCGATCGACAACGTCGTCGAGGCGGTCCGCGACGGTGCGCTGTGGGTCGTCGTGGTGCTGTTCTTGTTCATGTGGAACCTCCGCGTCAGCGTCGCCGCGCTGACGGCGATGCCGCTGTCGATCCTGGCGACGGTCCTCGTGTTCCGCGGCTGCGGCATCACGCTCAACACGATGACGCTCGGCGGCATCGCCGTCGCGATCGGCGACCTCGTCGACGACTCGATCGTCGACATCGAGAACATCTACCGGCGCCTCCGGGAAAACCGCCACGCCGCGCGCCCCGAGCACCCGTTGCGCGTCGTGTTCCGGGCGTCGGCCGAGGTCCGCAATTCGATCGTCTATGCAACGCTGATCGTCACGCTCGTCGTCGTGCCCCTGCTCTCGTTGACCGGCCTCGAGGGGAGGATGTTCGCCCCCCTCGGCCTCGCCTACGTGATCGCCCTCCTCTGCTCGCTGGCGGTGTCGCTGACGGTGACCCCCGTGCTCGGGTACCTCCTGCTCGGGCGGTCGCGCCTCCTCGACGAGGCCGACGACCCGTGGTTCCTCCGCCTCCTCAAGCGGCTCGACGCCGCCGTCCTCCGCTTCACGCTCCGACACGCCCGGGGCGTGCTGGTGGTCGTCGCGATCCTGGTGGTCGCCAGTGTCGCGTCGATCGGCTGGATGGGGGGCGAGTTCCTCCCCCCGTTCAACGAGGGCACGCTGACGATCGGCGTCCAGACCGAGCCGGGGACGAGCCTCGCCGAGAGCAGTCGCATCGCCCGGCTCGTCGAGGCCCAGGTGCTCGAGGTGCCCGAGGTGATCGCGCTGTCGCGCCGCACCGGTCGCGCCGAGCTCGACGAACACGCCGAGGGAGTCCACTCCTCGGAGATCGACGTCCGTCTCGCACCGCACGAGCGGCCGATCGCCGGTCTCGGTGCCGCGGTGCTCCGGTTGGTGCCGGTGCTCCACCTGTGGGGGACGGAGCGGGTCGGCCGCCCCCGGGACGAGGTCGTCGCGGACATTCGCGACCGGATCACCACGATCCCCGCGGTGCGCCTCGCCATCGGCCAGCCGATCTCCCACCGGCTCGACCACATCCTCTCCGGCGTGCGTGCCCAGGTCGTCGTCAAGGTGTTCGGCAGCGATCTCCGCGAGCTCCGCGCCGCGGCCGCCGACATCGAAGCCCGGATGGCCCCGATCCCCGGCGTCGTCGACCTCCAGGTCGAGCCGCAGGTCGAGATCCCCCAGGTCAGGCTCCGCGTCGATCACCGCGAGGCGGCACGCCACGGCCTCGCCCCCGGCGACGTCGCCGAGCTGCTCGAAACGGCCTACAAGGGGCGGCTGGTCTCGCAGGTCGTGGAGGGCGACCGCTCGTTCGGATTGGTCGTGTGGTACGACGAGGAGTCGCGTGCCAGCCCGGCGATCATCAACGAGACGATCCTCGAGACGCCCTCGGGGCGCCGCGTGGCCCTCGGCCAGGTCGCCGAGGTGCTCGACACCACCGGGCCCAACACGATCAATCGCGAACACGTGCAGCGGCGGATCGTCGTCTCCTGCAACGTCGCCGGCCGCGACCTCGCCGGAGTCGTGGCCGACATCCGCGCCGCGATCGCGCCGGTCGAGGAGCGGCTCCGTGGCCTTCCGGGCGATGCCGGCGTGGTCCTCGGTGGGCAGTTCGAGGCGCGCCGCGACGCCACCCGCCGGCTGCTGATCCTCGGCACGGCGGCGGTGGTCGGCGTCTTCATGCTGCTGTGCAAGGCGCTCGGGTCGTGGCCGGCGGCGCTGCAGGTGCTCGTCAACGTGCCGCTGGCGGCGCTCGGCTCGGTGGTGGCGCTGTTGATCGTCAACCAGCCCTCGGCGGAGGCCCTCGCGGCGGTGCCGTGGTGGCAGTGGCCTCGGGTCTGGGCGGGGGCGACGACGCTGTCCGTCGCCCATTCGGTCGGATTCATCACCCTGATCGGGATCGTCAGTCGCAACGGCATCATGATGATCTCGCACTACCTCCACCTGATGCGTTACGAGGGAGAGCCGTTCGGCGAGCGGATGGTGATCCGCGGCAGCGTCGAGCGGCTCGCACCGGTGCTGATGACGGCGTTCACATCGTTTTTCGGACTGCTGCCCCTGTTGTTCGGTGCCGGCCAGCCCGGCAAGGAGATCCTCGAGCCGTTGGCGGTCGTCGTGTTCGGCGGGATGGTCGGGTCGACGATCCTCGATCAGATCGTGACGCCGGCGCTGTTTTTCGCGTGCGGTGGGCGGGGCCTCGCCGTCGGCGAGGCGGGCGCGCTGACGACGGCAGGCGCTACGCCGTTTCTCGACGGGAGCGATCGCCAAGCGGCCGACGGTGGTCCGGTGGCCGGAGAGAGCGATTCATGAGCACCTGGCTGGTCGCGAGCGACGTCGACGCTACCCTTCTCCGCGGCCCAGCCGACGTTCCCGCCGTCGGGGACTGCCTGCGGCAGCTGCAGCGAAGGGGTGTCGCGACCCTGCTCGCCTCGAGCAAAACGTTCGGCGAAATGGTGACGTTGCACGACGACGCCGGCCTCGACCCCCAGCCGTTCGTGTTCGAGAACGGCGCCGGCATCGGCTGGCCGCTCGACCGCTGGCCCGCCCGGATCGGTTCCCTGCCGGAGGTGCGCAGGAGTGGCTACGGGGCGATCGTCACCGGCGACGGTCCCGAGGCGATCGCCCCGCTGCTCCGCGACATCCGTGACCGCCACGGCCTGCGTTTCACGCTGCTGGGCGAGCGCTCCCCGGCCGAGATCGGGCGCTGGCTCGGGATCTCCGTCGCCCAGGCCCGGCTGGCGCTTCTGCGGCTCGCGACCGTCCCGCTCATCTGGGAGGACGACACCCACGCCCTGGCGAAGCTCCAGGACCACCTCGGCGCCCGCGGTCTTTCGGCCGTGTCGGGTGGGCGCCTCGTGCACGTCGCTCCCGCCGGAGGGAAGGCGGAGGCGCTCGGGCGGGTCCGGCCCTGGTTGGTGGACGGCGGGCTCGCCCCCGATCACCGCGTGCTGGCCTGCGGCGATGCCGAGAACGACCGCAAGCTGCTCGAGGGTGCCGCGATCGCGCTGGTGTTCCACCCGCCGGACCGGCCCCCGCTCACGCTCGCCGATCCGGCGCCGGGGATCGAACGCGTCGGCAGGGCGGTCGTCGCCGGCGGCCCACTCCGCTGGCTCAAGGCGGTCGAGGCAGCGCTCGCGGAGGCCGAGAGCACGCCCCGATGAGCGACTTCTTCCAGAACGGCATCGTCACCACGCTCCACGACCTCGACCAACGCGGCGCGGGCGCGCCCGAGGCGGCGGTCGCCCGCGCAGCGGAGCGGGCGGCGGTCACGCTCGTGCTCCCCTGCCTCCACGCCGAGCTCGATGGCCCCGCCCTGGAGCCGTTCGTGGGGCAACTGGCGACGATCCCCTGGCTGCGGAGGATCGTCATCGGCCTCGACCGCGCCGATGCCGCCGGCTTCCGCGCGGCGCGGGCCCTGTTTGGGCGCCTCCCCCAGCCGCATCACGTGATCTGGAACGACGGCCCACGTGTCGCCGGGCTCGTCGCCGAGTTGGCTGCCGAGCAGCTCGCGCCGGCGGCCGCCGGCAAGGGACGCAACATCTGGCTGTGCCTCGGCCTCGTCCAGGCGCTCGGGGACGCCGACGTGGTGGCGCTCCACGACTGCGATGTCGTCACGTTCACGCCGCGGATGCTCGCCCGCCTCGTCTACCCCCTGCTCCTTCCCGACGCCGGCTTCGTGTTTGCCAAGGCGTTTTATCCGCGCGTCACCGATGGCGTGATGTATGGCCGCATCAGCCGGCTGTTCGTCACGCCGCTGCTCCGCGCCCTGCGCCGCTGCCTGCCCCCGAGCCGGTACCTCGAGTACCTCGACAGCTTCCGCTATCCGCTTGCCGGCGAGTGTGCGCTGCGGTTCGGCGCCGCGCGGCGGCTGCACCTGCCGTGCGACTGGGGGCTCGAGATCGGCGTCCTCACCGAGATGTTCCGCGATCATTCGACGCGCGAGATCTGCCAGGTCGACATCGCCGCCATCTACGACCACAAGCACCAGCCCTTCCCCGACGCCACCGGGAGCGGCGACGGCCTCGGGCGGATGAGCCGCGACATCGCCCTCGGCCTGTTTCGGGGGCTCGCCGCCCAGGGGCAGGTCGTCGACGGGGCGCTGGTCCGGGCGCTGGTCAACGCCTACCAGCGGATCGTGCTCGACCTGATCGACTCGCATGCCGCTGACGCGGCGCTCAACGGCCTCGCGCTCGACCGTGCGGCCGAGGCGCGCGCCGTGACGTTCTTCGCCGGCTGCCTACTCGAGGCGGGGCAGGCCTTCGTCGACGACGATCGGCTCGCGCCGCTCGCCCCGACCTGGGACGAAGTGATGTCGCGCGTCCCCGACGCGCTCTCCCGGCTGGCTGCCGCCGTCGCGGCGGACCACGCCGAGCCGTAGCAGGCTGCGGACAGACCGAGCGGCCGCCGGACTGCGGCCGAGGGCCATGGAAGAGGGTGGGCGGCAGGGTGCCCGGTCAGACCGTCGCGAACGGCCGTCATGCCAATCGCGGGAGGAGTCGAGCCAGCTCGACAGGAATCCCGTTGCCGGCGTCGTCGACCACGGTGGCACACGCGACCGCTTCGTGCGGATCGGCGCTCGCTTGTTCGGCGTAGCCGCTGCTCTCCGGGCGACCGACCTCGCCACCGCCGACCGGCCGGCGAAACACGCGGATCTGCCGCGTGGCCGCGTCGATCACCCACACCTCCGGAATGCCGTGGCGGGCGTAGAGGGGCACCTTCGTACCGAGGTCGTAGGCGAGGCTCGTGTCGGCAACCTCGATCACGAGCAGCACGTCGGCCGCACCCGGATGCGATGCCGTGTAGAAGTCGACCCGAGGCCGGAGAATCGCGATATCGGGTTCAGGCTCGCTGAAATCGTCGAGATGGAGCGGGTTTTGGCACCACACGCCCCCCGCCGCCCCGAGACGCAGGCTGAAATACGAAGCCAGTCGCGCGACGATCGCCGCATGGAGGACTCCGATCGGCGACATGTCGATGATCTCCCCGTCGATGAGCTCCACGCGGTCTTCGGGACCGAGGATGCCCGTCTCGGCCATGCGGTGGAACGCGTCCACCGAAATCAGATGGCGGGACGGGGCGGCAGAAGGGAGCGTGGCCATGGTGGCGGCACTGTCGGCGGGATCGACTCATGATTCCGTGGTACTCAGTATACGAAAGCACACCGTCCGTGGCGACGTGGAGCCCGCCGGCGTATCCTTCCGCGTCACAGTCGTCAGTTCTGCCATTCGGGATCGCGGCACGCGCGCGGCCAGGGAAGTGGCCGTCGAAGACTGCAACAGCCGACATGAGACTCCTCGACCGGATTCCGATGCACTCTCCTCCGTCGCGCACGCTTCTCGGCGTCGTCAATCTGTCGCCCGAGTCGATGGTCACCGATTCGGTTGTCGACGGCACCGGCCAGCTCCTCGAGCGCGCGAGTTTCCTCCGCGACCAAGGCTGTGCCGTGATCGATCTCGGTGCCCGGTCGATCACGGCCACGGCACCGATGATCGACGACGCCGAAGAGCAGCGGCGGCTCGTGCCGGCGCTGCGCTGCCTCGTCAACGCGGGGTTCAGCGTGTCGGTCGATACCTGGAGCCCGGTGACGGTCCGCGTGGCGCTCGCCGAGGGAGCGACGGTCGTGAATTTCACCGGCGCCGTGATCGGGCAGGAGGCGCTGGCCGCGGTGGCGGCCGCCGGTGCGCCGTTGATCCTCACATACATGCCGTATGGCGATGCCTACCGGATGCGCGCGGCCGCCCCGGTGCCCTACCGGCTCCAGGGGATCCTCGACCATCTCGGGCCGCGCGTGGAGGAGGCGCGGGCCGCCGGCGTGCAGGAGGTGATCGTCGATCCGAACCTCGGCATCATCCATCCTGCGACCGACGATGCCGGCAAGACGCAGCTCCAAAACAGCGTCCTGTGGAACCTCCCCCGGCTCCGCACGCTCGGTTGCCCGATCCTTCTCTACGCGGCGCGCAAGCCCGAGCCGCTCGCGCGGCTGTTGTTCGCGTCGAACGTCCTGTTTGCCGGTGCCGACTGGATCCGCACCCACCACCCCGATCTGATCCAGGCCCTGCTCGGAGCGGCCACGGCCGACGCGCCATGAGCGCCCGACCGCTCCTCGGAAGGGTGGCGCTGGTCACCGGCGGTGCCAAGCGCACGGGCCGGGCACTGTGTCTGGCGCTGGCCGAGGCGGGTGCCGACGTCGTCGTCCACTATCGCCACAGCCATGCCGAGGCGCTCGAGGTGGTGGCGGCGATCGAGGCCCTGGGGCGGCGTGCCCTGCCCCTGGCGGCCCACCTCGACGACGCCGAGGCGACGGCCGCCGCCTTCGCCACCGCGGCCGAGCGCCTCGGCGGCCTCGACATCCTCGTCAACAACGCCTCGGCGATCGTCTGGAAGACGCTCGGCGAGATGGACGTCGCCGAGTGGCACCACGGCATCGACCACACGCTCCACATCACCCACCACGCCTGCCGTGCGGCACTGCCCTTCATGCGGCGCCGAGGCTTCGGCCGGATCGTCAACATCATCGACGTCGATGCCGACTCGCCGCTCGCCGTGCCGATGGTCACCCCCTACAAGATCGGCAAGGCGGGCGTGCTCCTGCTGACGCGCACGCTGGCGGTCACCGAGGCACCCCACGGGATCACCGTCAACGGCGTCTCCCCGGGCACGCTCGACAACTCCGAGCGCAAGCCGCCGCTCGACCGGATTCCCGCGGGGCGGTACGGCACGGTCGACGACGTGGCGCGGGCCGTGCTGTTTCTCGCCGACCCGGCCAGCGGTTACGTCACCGGCACCAACATCAAGGTCTCCGGGGGCTACCTGATCTGATCGGTTCCGCGTGTCGCACGCCGAAGGATAGCAGCCCGAGGAAAAAGGGATCGGCCGCCGGATGCGGCCGACGGCGACCCGGGAAACCCTCGGCGTTTCCCGCGGTCGCTCGAGTGGACAAAGGCCATGGAGGGCTTTGTCCACGGACAGATAGACTTATACAGATGCAGTTTGCAGCCCCCGTCCCGATCGCCTGTCGCCAGGTCAGCGTGCGGTTCGAGGGGGGCCGCGACGTGCTGTGCGGCGTCGACCTCGACGTGCCGGCGGGCGCGGCGGTGTCGCTCGTCGGCCCGAGCGGCTGTGGCAAGACGACGCTGCTGCGCTGCATCGCCGGGCTTCAGCAGCCCACCGCGGGCTCGATCGAGCCCGGGACGGGAACCGTCGCGGCCGGCGCCATGGCCTACGTCTTCCAGGAGCCAGCGCTGCTCCCCTGGCTCGACGCGGTCGCCAACGTGATGCTGCCGCTCGATCTCGTCGGCCGCGGCACCCGCGCGGAGCGCCGGGCGGCCGCCACCCGGTGGCTCGGCGAAGTCGGGTTCGCCGCGGCCGATCTGGCCAAGCGCCCCGCCGAGCTCTCCGGGGGAATGCGGATGCGCGTCTCGCTCGCCCGGGCACTGGTCACGGAGCCGGCGATCCTCCTCCTCGACGAGCCGTTCGCCGCGCTCGACGACCTGCTCCGCACGCGACTGACCGATCTGCTCCTCGATCTCCACGCCCGGCATCCGCGGACGATGGTCCTCGTCACCCACAACATCGGCGAGGCGATCCTCGTCGGCGACAGCGTCGCCTCGATCGACCGCGGCCGGATCGGCGGAACCGTGGCCGTCGATCTCCCGCGCCCGCGCCTCGCCCGCACGCGCGGAACCCCGGCGTTCGGCCGGCTGTACGACGCCGTCACCGACCTGCTCGCGGAGGCCGTACGGTGAGCCGCACGCGGACGAGCCCCGGTCGGGCACTGCTCGAGACGCTGCCAGCGCTTGCCACCGCCGTGGCCGTGGTCGCCGTCTGGCAATGGGCCATCGGCCACTGGCGGATTCCCCCCTACCTGCTGCCGTCGCCCGGGCAGGTGGCGACGGCGGCGTGGGAGAAGCGCGCCGCCCTGGTACAGGCGTTCGCGGTGACCGCGCGGGGCGCGGTGGCCGGGCTGGCGACGGCGGCGGTCGTGGGCACGGCGCTGGCGATCCTGTTCAGCCAGTCGCGGATGCTGCGGATGGCGGTCTATCCCTACGTGCTGTTTCTCCAGACCGTGCCGATCGTCGCCATCGCGCCGTTGCTCGTGACCTGGAGCGGCTACGGCGAGCGGACCGTGATCCTCGTGTCGGCGATCATCGCGCTGTTTCCGATCCTCTCCAACGTCACTGCCGGGCTCCTCGCGCTCGACGCCAACCACCGCGACCTGTTTCGCCTGTACCGTGCGGGGCGCGTGCCCACGCTCCTCCGGCTCCGTCTGCCGACGGCGACAGGCCACCTCGCCCAGGGGCTGCGGATCAGCTGCGGCCTGGCAGTGATCGGGACGATCGTCGGCGAGTTTTTCGTCGGCCGCGGCGGCGATTCCCCGGGCCTCGGGGCCGTGATGGACCGGTGGCTGGCGATGGGGAAGACCGACGCCCTGATCGCCGCGGTCCTGCTGTCGTCGCTCCTCGGCCTGGCGATGTTCGCCGCGGTCAGCCTGCTGACCGATCGGCTCCTGCGCCGGTATCTTCCCGGCACGGGCGACTGACGCCCGCTTCCAGGAGCGCTACCGATGCCGTCCAAGCTCGCATTTCTCGTCGGCTCGATCCTCGTCCTCGCCGGGTGCAGTCGCCCCGCACCGCCGGCCGCGGCGCCGCGCGCCGAGCCGGTGGTCCTCCAGCTCAATTGGTTCCCGGAGGCCGAGCACGGCGGGTTCTACACCGCCGCGATCGGCGGGCACTACGCCGCCCAAGGGCTCGCCGTCGAGGTCCGCCCCGGTGGTCGGGCGATCCGCGTCGCCGGCGAACTGGCGAGCGGACGGGTGCAGTTCGCCGTCGCCAATGCCGAGGACGTCGTCATTTTCCGCAGCCAGGGGGCCGATGTCGTCACGGTGATGACCGCCTGCCAGCATCACCCGCGCTGCATCCTCACCCGAGCCGACAGCGGCGTGACGTCGTTTGCCGATCTCGGCAGGAAGGGGATGACGCTCCAGGTGCAGCAGGGCCATGCGTTCGTCGAGTTCATGCGGTCGAAGGGAGTGCTCACCGGCGTGAAGGAGGTGCCGTTCACCGGCGGCGTCGCGCTGACCGTCGGCGATTCGTCGTTCGCCCAGCAGGGCTACGTCTATTCCGAGCCGCTCCTCGCCCGGCAGAAGGGGGTCGCGATCACGACGCTGATGGTCTCCGACCTCGGCTTCGATCCCTATTCGAGCGTGTTGGTGACGACCGGAAAGCTCGTCCGCGAGCGCCCCGACCTCGTGCGGCGGATGGTCACCGCGGCGATCGCCGGCTGGCGCGGATACCTCGCCGATCCGACGGCGACCAATGCCCGGCTCCTCGAGGTCAATCCCGAAGGAGTCACGCGGCCGATGCTCGAGGAGGGGGTGGCGATCCTCCGCGGCCTCTGCCTCCCCGGCGACATGCCGGTGGACGAGCTGGGCACGATGACTGCCGAGCGCTGGGACCGGCTCCTCGAACAGATGACCGCGCTCGATCCCTCGCTCGGGGCGAAGGTGAAGGCGACCGACTGCTACACGCTCGCGTTCCTGCCCGAGGCCGCGCCGGGCCGGTGACCGCGCGGTCGCCAGCCGACTGTGAGCCACATGATCGGCCGCCGGATGCGGCCGACCGCGACCCGAAGAAACCTCGGCGTACCCCGCTCGACCCGATTCCCACCGACAGGTGCCCTGCCCCATGACGAGCGCATGCCGTCCCGCCCGCGTGCCGTGTGCCTTGGTCGCGATCCTCCTCGCCCTCGGTCCGTCGGTCGTCGCCCCGGCCGACGACCCGGGGCCACGGTCCGCGGAGATGGCGGGCTATCTGCTCGTGCCGCACGGAAAGGTGGAGGCGACCTACGACGCTGGGTTCTCGATGTACGTGGCGGCCTGGCCGTTGCTCGAGCACTACCCTGGGCAGGCGTTTCAAAGCGGGCTGTTCGGCACGTGGATGTTCGCGCGGTACGACGGGCCGAAACCGGAGAAGGCCTATTCCGACATCGAAGGGGGCTTGGGGTGGTGGCGCGACACGCGCTTCGCCACGGAGACGCCGAAGTTCATCATGGGGGGCGTGGCGCGGGAGTTCGTCGAGTGGGCCAACGGGCCCGGCGCCGGCAAGGGGCGCGACTGGAGCAAGCCAGCCGGTCACTACGCGATCGCCCAGCTCAGCCCGTGGGTCCTGTGGCCGCCCGACGGACTCAATCTGAAGCAGGGCACCTGCGGCGAGTTGGTCGGCTACGGCTACCTGCCGCTGCCGCTCACCACCCCCAAGGCGTCGACCGCCGGCGCGGACGTGCCGACCGGTAACCAGTGCTGGACGCTGTTTTTGAGCACCGGCAACTTCAAGGGACCGGTGACGTTTTTCCTGCCGTTCTTCTGGTCGAAGCCGTCGCTGGAGGCACGCGACCTGGCCGGGGCGTTTCTCGACACCCGCCCGTCCGAACCGAACAAGGCGGTGCAGATGGAGACGCAGCACGTCCCCGCGTTCATCGCCGACGACACACATGGCGAGACGTTTGCCCGGGTCGCGCCGACGCGCTTCCCAGGTCGGCGCGACTCCCCGGCGCCTCTGATCCACCGGATCACGGCCTACGGGCGCGCCGCGCTGTGGGACGGCGTCGACGCCTGGTTCAAGGGAGGGCCGGCGGTGTCAGGGCGGATCGACCCGGCGGCGGGGCGCGTCCATCCGTTTGACGGCAAGGGAGGCGCGACCTGGCAGATCTATCCGCCGAACACGCCGCGCGACCGCAAGGTGCCGATCGCCTGGCCGTCGTTCGCCACGCCGGTCGCGCTCGACGAGACGACCTACGCCTACCGGTGGGGTGAAGCTGCGCGGGACTCGACCGATGCCCAGGGGCGCCCGGTCGTCACCCTCCCCGAGTATTTCAAGCTCGAGCGCGACGGCAACGAGCGCCGGCGCTGGGCCGTCGTCGATCGCCGCGACGTTCCGGCCGAGTGCGGCCTGGACACCGTGGAGTTTCCGCGCCGCCGCGGCGCCGAACGGGGACCGTACGTCACCCCCGACGGGCCCGGCAGTTGCTGGAAGATGCCGGGTCCGGCGGCGGGGCCGTTTCAGGTCGCCCTGGGCGACGGGAGCGTGGTCACCTACTGGTGGTATCGGTTCGCCGACCAGCCGGCGCTGCTCAATGCCGATCTCGACGCGGCCGAGCGCGAGGCGCTCCAGCAGCGGGTGGAGCTCCTCCATCGCGACTGGACGATCGAGCGCGACTACCTGCCGCCGCCGACCGTCGGCAGTCTGGCCGACCTCGACCCGGCGCTGCTCGTCGTGCCGCCGCCCGGCCTCGAGATCGGCTACGTGCCGATCGTGACCCGGCAGGCGGCCGAATGAGCCGGCTGTCACGGCCGGCCGGAGCTCGCTGGCCGTTTCGGCGGCGAATCCGAGGACGGCGGGCAATTCACGCCGACGCCCCGAGGGCAGTCGGTCAGCCGAGCCGGAGCCTGGCGAACGGGTGGAACCGGAACCGATCAGCCGGATCGAGCGCGGTTTTCTGGCGCGGGACGACGTCGGCCAGCGTCTCCGTTCCGAAGATCACGTTGTCTTCCACGGCATGGCGGGGGTCGTCGGGCTGCGAGTGCGTGCCGCTGAAGTCGACCGCCAGCCCGGGCACGCCCCGCGCCTTGGTGGCGACGCGCGCCGTCAGGTCGGCGATCTTCTCCCGCTCTTCCACGGTCTTGCCCTTGGCGTCGTAGAGCGTGATCACGTCGACGAAAAACCGGTGGCGACAGTTGCCGGTCGGCAGCGGCGTCTTCTCGATCACCGCCCCCCCGAGCGTGCGGATCTCGATGATCGAAAACGGCGCCTCGTCGAGCGGCGCCTCGGCGACGACCGTGTCGGCGATGAAGTCGAGGATCACGTCGTCGGGCGCGCCCTCGGTCCCGATGCAGTGCTGCAGCATCCCCAGCGGACTTCCCTTGATCTCGGCGAGGACCGGCCACAGCGCCGCGGCCGCCTCGTACCACGTGGTCGATGTCGCCCGGGCGACGATCGGAAGCTCGAGCCGTGCCGCGAGCTCCTCCAGCGGCCTGACGAAATCGGCCGGATCGCCCCGGAACGAGTCGTAGAACACGACCGTCACGACCACGGCCTTGGCTCCCGAGACCACCAGCTCCATCGACACCGAATCATTCGGCAGGACGCGGTCGCGGAGGATCCGCAGGGCATCCCGGGCGAATGCCACCGCCTGGGCGCGCGATTGGAATCCCACCACGCGCTGCTCGGCCGAGCGGAGGATGCTGCCATCGGCCACGCGGATCGTCACGTCGCACACGATCCCCAGGGCGCTTCCCGCCCCGAGCAGTGCCGTGCACAGCTCGCTGCCGGCCTTGACCACACGCACCTCCCCGGCCGCCGTCACCACCGTGAGGCTTTCGACGCGCTGGCCGAGCAGGCCGAGGCGGCGCGAGAAGTAGCCGCTCAGGCCGCCGTTGACGACGTACCCGACGACACCGACATCGGGCCCCGTCCCCACCGGTAGGGCGCCTCCCTTCGCCTTGACCGCCTCGACGAGCTGGCGAAAGACGACGCCCGCCCCGACCGTGACGAGCGTGCCGCCGGAGTCGGTGGCAAACTCGATCGCCTGGAGCCGCGCCAGGTCGAGGACGACCGCGTCGCTGGCGGCGACGATGGCGGCATTCGACGACTCGTGACCGCCGCAGACACAGGCGATCGGCGTGGTAGGCGGCAGCGACTTCACCACCTCGACGACCTCGGCGATCGACCCGGGGCGTTAGACCTGCCGCGCGGTGGTGGTGGTGGCGAAAGGACCGGGGCCGGTCGCCTTCACGAGCCGGTTGCCGCTCAGGCACCAGGCGCGGCTCGCCGCCCAGGCCTCCTTGGCAGCGACCGTCTCGACGGCGCCCCGCGCCTCCCCGCTCCCCGGGCCGGCGACGAGCACCCCGGCCACGGCCCCCGCGCCACTGGCGGCCGTGCGCTGGAGCACCGACCGCCTGGTCAGGTCATCGCGATCGCCTTCCATGGGCCGAGCGCTCCGTGATCGGGTGGGGGCTCCGGGGCGGTGGCATTGTGACACGACTCGCGCGTGAATCACCACCGGCCATCCCCACGTTCCCTACGACACCGACCGCGCCCCGCGGTGCAGGCCGCGCTCGGCGGCTGCCGGCCGCAGCCAGGCGAACCACACCAGGCCGCAGAGTGCGACCGGCCACGCGACCATCACCACGTCGTTCATCGTCTCGGTAAACGTGAACCATCCCAGCTCCATCGGGAGCAGGTGCCTGCCCCAGATGCCCAGCCACAGGTGGCCGAGGGTCTCGCAGGCCGCCAGACCGGCGAGGAATTTCGCCGCTTCACGAAGGGCGGTCGTCATCATCCACCTCACGGAACAGCCGAGGATGCGGGCCATCGATGGCCGTGGGCACCTCGGACCCCCCGGGGTGTGCGACTCGTTCGCCTTCGCTATCACCCGAATCGTGGAGGGGCAGGCAAGCCCGCACCGGTCGGCCGACGCCTGGCGCCCAGCAGGCCGGCGGGTCCGCCAGGGATGGCTTCGTCCACGGACAGCTAGCGCTGTTCCGCCAGGATCGTCGCCGCCCCGCCGTCGGGTCCCCGCGGCGGGGAGCGGTGGGTGGAATACCGCTGGGCAGCCGTCCAGCCCGCGACTCTGCTCACCTGGGATGACAGCCGCTCCGCACCGACCCCGACGGGTACGGTGGACCAACGACCGGTTGCATGATTGCCGATAACGACCGCGGCCGCGTGCTGTGTCGGATCGAGGTCCACCGCGGGGTCCCTGTCGTACAGTTCGAGGGCCCGTCTGAGGCCACGAATCTCGTCGGCCGAACCGGTCAGGAACACCCACTCCGGGGTATCCGGATCGGTCGTCGGAAGGCGATACCGCGCGGCATACTCGGCGATCGCGTCAACGTCGTCCTTCTCCGGTTCGATGCTGATCGAAATCATGCGCACGGACCGGCCGAAGTCGGTGGCAAGCCGATCGCGGAGGTCCGCGAGCACCAGATTCGTCCCCGGGCAGGTGCCCCGGCAGGTCGTATAGAAAAAACTGATCACCACCGCGTGATTCCTGACGAGGTCCGACATGAACCGCACGTCGCGGCCGGTGTCGTCGACGAGGGCCGCGTCCGGGAGGCGATCCCCCATCGGGTGGCGCATCAGGTGAAGCGGCCCGACGGGCGGGCTCCCGATGGCCGCCGTGGCCACCGCAGGCAACGCGGATTCCTCGCCATGGCAGGCCGCGGACAACGCGAGCGAGGCCGCAATCGCGGCGATGGACATCGTGCGGCCGAACCCGGTCATGGAAACCACCGCTGCGGGGCCGGGGAGTTGGACATCGGAATCCGTGGGTCGAACTGAAACATCATGTCCATGTCTTCGTGCTCCACGTTGTGGCAGTGAAACACGAACGGTCCCCGGAATGTTCGAAACCTCATCCGCACCACGATCTCGGAGTTAGGCCCCAGGGTCGTAGTGTCGGTCTTGAAGCTGTCGTGATACGGGATCGGCTTCCTGGTACGGAGATCGGCGACTTGGGTATGTGATTCGAGGTGGATGTGGATCGGATGCCACCATCCACCACCCCCGTTGTGAAGGGTCCACTCCTCGACGGCGTTCTCCGGCATGAACGCGTTGGCGATGTTGGGCTCGTAGAACGCACCGTTGATCGCCCACATCCCGTTCTTCCGCTCGAAACGGAACCTCCGCCGCGCCGTGACCAAATTGGCCGGAGGTGTCTCGTGCGGCCGCAACGACGACGTGAGGTTGATCGAAGCGTCGGGAAAACGGTTATCCCTCGGGACGACCACGAATTTCAGGATCCGATGCCGCCAGTCGGGTGCCGTCGGCGCGGTCGTGACGTTTTCGTCCTCCAGTTTGCCGTCCGGCCCGCGCGGATCCTCCTGATGGAGAATATTCTCCAGATAGATCTCGGTGCCCGGGCGGTACTTGCTGAAGTCGACGACGATGTCGGCCCGCGTCGCTATCGCGAGAAGGATCGACTGGGTTTGCTGCGGCTTGGGGAACAGCCAAGCGTCCTTTCCGATTCGGAGATACGGGGCGTTGTTGCTCAGCCGCAGTCGCCAGACCCGGGCGTTGCTCGCGTTGAGCACGCGAAACCGGTACTTTCGGGCCTCGACCTGCATGTACGGGTAGGCCAGGCCATTGACGCGCGCCACGTTGCCGAGATAGCCGTTGTGGCCGTTGCTCGTGTAGTTGAGTTGCCCCTTCGTGTCGAAGATGTCGTCGCGGATGACCAGCGGCAAATCGTAGGGGTTGCGGTACTCGGGGCCGACGTCCGACGTGCCCCGGATGCCGGGCAGGACCCCTGAGCGAATCAGGTCGGTTTCGAGGTCATCGAGGCAGAGGTTGACACCTCCGCCTAATCCGCGCGCGACGTGGGCCGCGGTGAGGTGGATCGCGTGGTCGTGATACCACATCGTGCTGGGCGACTCGGTTGTGTCAAAAGCTGAACCGGACTCGTTGCCGCCGTTCTTCCGCGGCAGGACATTGGGATAGTAATAATCGCGTCCCTTTCCTGGCAGAATCAGGAAGTCGGGATGGCCGTCGGGGTGTGCCGGCCAGTGGCCACCGTGCATGTGCAGCGACATTTCCTCCGGCAATGCGTTGATGACGCGCACGAGTGCCGGTTGGCCGATCCGGGATCGAAAAAGCGGGGGCAACCCCACGGGAAACATCGTTCCGTTCGCCCCTCCGCCCGCATACCCCCAGAAGTTCGTCGCGGGAATCCGCATCGAACTGGGGAGGAACCTGTAGCTGCCCGTTGTGTAGTACAACTGGTAATACTGCGTGGGGAAGCGATCCCAATCGGCTGGGTGCGAAAACCACTCCGGGGCGACGCCGTGGTGGACACTTCCGACCGGGCCACCGAAGGCTGACGGAACGGCTCCCGTCGAAACCGGCGGCAGCCACCGCGGGAAGATGATCCGATCGACCCACCGCGGGATCTGTTCGTTGATCAGCGGATCGGCGAACGTCGAAAGGTCGACCGTCAACGGGGCGTCGGGCTGCTTGAGCACCGGAAACTGCTGATCCGGGAGCCTGCTTTGAGCGTGGAGCCGCGATGTGCCGAGAGCGGCAGACAGGGCAACGGAGGTTCCGAGGAGTTTGCGACGGGATGTCGCGGCAGCAGAAACACGGGATGAGCTCGGACGACGGTCGACGAAACTGGAAACGCGACGCTTGGGCATGAGAACTCCGTTTACAACAAGGTTCCGCGACGAGTCGGACGAGGGTCGTCACTCGGGCGGAGAACAAACTTCTTCAACCGACACTCTGTGTTCTTTCAGTCAATTTCCGAAAAACAGGTTCTTCGGGGAATTTCGTGGCACGGGCAGGTCGTTCCGGGGGCTTCGGTGACATAAAGTGCGGGGATGGACGCACTTTTCACGCATTATACCCGGCTTCTGGGCCTCGACAACTCCTGGCGAGTCGATGCTGTTGACCTTCGGCTCGATGAGCGGCGAGTCGAAATCCGCCTGGCGCATGTCGGTTCGGGCGTTTACTGCCCGGAATGCAGCCAATCCTGCGGTATTGCCGATCACGCGGAGGAGCGGCGCTGGCGGCACCTCGACACGATGCAGTTCACGACGGAGCTGGTCGCCCGACTGCCACGGTGCCGCTGCCCGGATCACCGGGTGAAGACGATCGTGCCGCTGTGGGCAGGAAAGCACAGCCGTTTCACGCTGTTCTTCGAAGCCTTCGCCATAGAAGTCCTGCAGGCATGCCGCACCGTCAAGGCCGCGGCCTCCCTCCTCGGGCTCTCCTGGGATGCGGCCCAGACAATCATGGATCGGGCCGTCGAACGGGGCCTCGAGCGGCGCGAGGCGACGCCCATTCCCCACGTCGGCATCGACGAGAAGAGCTTCGGAAAAGGGCACGACTATGTCACCGTTGTCACCGACATTGACGGCTCCCGCGTCCTGGACGTCGCCCCAGGGCGAACCCAGGCCGCGGCGGAGGCCGTCCTTGAGACGCTGACGGTCGAGCAGCGGCAGGAGGTTGTGGCCGCGGCTGCCGACATGCTCCCAGCCTACGCAAGCGCGGTGGCGAACCAGACCCCGAACGCGGAACTCGTGCACGACAAGTTCCGTGTCGCAAAGCACTTGGGAGAGGCGGTCGATCAGGTGCGGCGTGCCGAGAACAAGGCTCTTCAGGCCGAAGACGATGACCGGCTCACGGGGACACGGCAGCTCTGGCTCTTCAACAAAGCCAATCTCTCGCCAAAGCAGCGGCGCAGGTTCGCGGCCATCCGGCGGAACGGCCTGAAGACGGCCCGAGCCTGGGCGATCAAGGAGGAGTTCCGCTGGTTCTGGCGGCATGTGTAGCCGACGAGTGCCGAGGACTTCTTCAACCAGTGGTACGCCTGGGGTGTGCGGTGCCGCCTGCGGCCGATCATCAAGGTGGCGAGAATGCTCAATCGCCATCTGCCAAATCCTCTGAGCTACTTCCGGCACCGCATCACCAACGCCACGAGCGAGGGCTTCAACAGCGTCATCCAGGCCTTGAAGTACGCAGCTCGTGGCTTCCGGTCCTTCCAGAACTACAGGACGCGAATCCTGTTCTTCTGCGGGAAACTCGACCTCAGCCCGCGGCTACCCTGCCACTGAAATACCGGAAGAACCGAAAAACAGCAAACACTTGGTTCGGGTTGAACGCGACCTCACCTCTCGGCATGCGCTGGCAAACGCAGCGAGATCGGTGACGAAACCTTGCGGTTTCGAGAGCACGCCTGACTGTGATTCAGGCGAGCAACCGCGATTGCGGCTGGTCTTTTGAGGCGGGAGTTGCGGGGCAGGCGCTATCTGGCGGAGTGACTGGAAGGCAATTCACACAGTGGCAATTCTTCTACGGATCGAAGCCACAGATCCTGACGACCAGCACCTGAACGAACCGCGCGAATGTAGGTTTCATAGGAAAAACTTTGATTACCCATAGGAAAAACAATCACTGTCGTCTCATTGCGAGACGGCTCAGTGGGGCACGAAACAGTGTCGAACCGTGACTTGCCTGACCTGCCTGGCTTCGGGTTCGTAGCAGCGGATTCGAATCTCGATCCCCCGTACGGGGAACGGATATGGCGGTGAAGTCTCCAATTCGCCGCTGTCGTCGGCCACGCCGTCGGCCGGATGCCCGGTGAGGGCTCCGGACCGGGGCGGAACGTCGTCGTCGAGTCCGTTCGTCGCCTGATCGGGTCCGGCGGCGGAGTCCTCGTCGATGCCGTTGGACTCGTAGTGGGTGGTCCACGTGTCGTAGGTGCGCCGGGTCGTCGCCGATCCGACGAGCCCTCCACTGAGCGGGTGCCCGTAACCAGCGAATCGGGGGCCCTGCGTCTCGGGAAGTGACGCGGCTCGACCGTGGACGCCATTGCCAAGATCGACGTAGCACCCGTTGGCGATGCCGCCGCCGATCTCGACGGCATCGCCGGGCGTCACCGCCGTGAGACCGTCGCCCCCTCCGAGCGCGACGGGTGCCGCCGGATCGAAGACCCGGACATCGAACGCGATCACGCCGGTGAGCAGCACGTCTTCGCCCTGGCGGTGGCTGGTGGAATCGAACACCAGGCCGCGGGCCGAGGGTGGAAGCGTTTCCGTGGACGTCGAGAGCGACGGAATCTGGTGATCGGCGATGAACGGGAACGGGAATCCCCCCGCCACCGCAGGATCCAGCGGACCATGGAAAAACCGTCGCTCGCGGCACGTCAGATCGGCGAGCGTGTTCGGCACCAGGCGCGCCGCGGAGCCCGAGCCGACGGGTGCCAGCGAGACGTCGAACCGGTCGTAGACCGCCGCCAGGCCTCCCGTACGGAATCGCGCGAGGATCCGCCCGAGCTCCGCCGTCCCGAGCCGGCCGACCACGAGCAACTGCCGTCGGTACAGCGTGCAGGTGGGCGGAACCGTCGCCGGCACCGTCGGCCGGAGAAACCACGCCACCTCCGCCGTGCCGGCGTTCAGGATGCCGTCGTCGAACGTGCCGACGAGCCGTCGCTCGACGCCGGCCGTGGTGAACAGCAACACGTCGTCGGTGTCGGCCCGGAGCTCGGCCGAACCGTCGGCTGCATCCCGGTCTTGCCGGGGACCCTCGATGTATTCGAAGTAACCGGCCCCGGCTGCCGGGCTGAGCGGCGGCAGGAGAGGGGCTGTGACGCCATCCAGATCGCGCCGCAGGAGGAGAGCCGTCGTCCGCAGCCGCGCGTTCAGATCCATCACGGCGCGGCCGTTGCCGACGCCGCGGGCGAATTCGGCAAACATCACGGCGACCGCACCCATGACGATCATCGTGGCCGCGGTTGCCACCAGCATCTCCACGAGCGTCATGCCGTGCCGCCCGCCGACGCCGTTGTGCGCTGGCCGCGACGGCGTCATCGGAGCACCCGCTCGAGGATGATTCCGTCGCGGACGTTGTGATCGCGCCCCGGCTCGAAGGCCACGGGCCGCGACCGGTCGTAGACGAGGAACATCCGGTGCAGGCTCACCGTCTCACGGTCGACGCCGCCGCCGGGCACCGTGTCGATCGTCCGCAGCGTGATCCAGATGCCGAAGACGTGCGAGCGGTGGGTCGCCAGGCTGCTCAGCCGGATCGCCGTATGGTAGGCGTGCGCGGGATTGAGGCTGGCGTCGGCGATCGCATTGGTGCCGTTGAGGACGAGGGTCGGCCTGACCTCGACGCCGGACAGGCCGAGCACCTGGCCGGTCGTCTTCGCCGGGGAGATGGTTCCCGCGGTGCCCGTCGAAGCGAGCTCCGCGAACCGGCCTGTCGTCGGCACCGTGCCGCTGGTGCGCGCCCGGACGAGGCCGTGTGCGTACGGAGATCGGTCCCGACGCTCGTCGATCCGCGGCACGGTCCCCTGGACGACAGCCTCCCAGACGGCATCGGAGGAGATGGTGTTGAGATTGACCCGTCCCGGCTCCCGTCCGACGTGCAGTTCGTTGCCGTCGAAGGGCGCTCGATAGGACGCCGCCGCGTCGCCGGCGAAGCCGACGGCGTGGCGCGCGAGGGCATCCCAGTAGGGGGCGGTGCGGTCGATGCTCTGCCGGGTGCCGGCGAATCGCGACGGCACCATGAAGGCGTCGAGGGCGATCAGTTCGTCGCCGGGAATGCGATCGGGGAGATAGACGCCGTCGTCGGGATCGGTGACGTGGTCGTCGAGCATCCCCACGCCGTCGCGGTGAGTCTCGTCGTTGACCGCTCCGGAGATGAATCCCGGCACGAACACCAGCTCGGCGAGGCTCGTCAGCGGACGATTCGGCCAACAGAACCAGCGCGGGTCGCCTTCCCACTCGGTGGTGATCTCCGGCGCCTCCCCCTTCGGCCACTGCCGTTCGTCATGTTGCTGGGCCCACCCGGCGTTGCGCCGGCACGACGTGAAGCGAGCGTCCGGGTCACCCTCCTCGTCGGCCGCGCCCGAGCGATCGGCGACGATCACCGACAGGGCGTCGACGATCAGGTAGGGGTTGGTCGTCGTGTCGTGGTCGGCGCGGGGATCGGCAAGCCTCTCGAGATACACGAACGTCGCGCGGGGCCGCGGCGCTGGCGCTCCGCCCGGCGGCAGGACGGTGGCCCGGAGCCCCTCGATCGGCACCACGCGCCGCGTCGGGGTCGGTGTCGGCACACGGATCCCTTTCGTCGATACCGTGCCCGGCGCGAGGACGAGCCACTGATTGGCCTCGAGGCACGTGCCGCGCGCCGGAAACGTGAACGCGTCCCCACAGCGAATCCGCCAGATCGGGTCGCCGGCCGGAGCCCGTCGCCCCAGATCGACCGAGCCGGGGCCGAGCGGCCCGGCAAGATCGGGATCGACGGGCTCGGCGGAACCCGGCTGCCCGTCGCCCACACGCCCGTCCCAGGGGTGATTGAGCACCACGAACAGTTCGCCGGTCGTCTCGTCCTCCCAGGCGAGTGTCTGGGTGATCACGACCTCGGGCCGTTCCGCACCCCACACCGTGGCACGCTGCGGTTCGACGGTCGTCGGATCGCCATCGACATCCCAGCCGTCGAGCGGGCGGATGTCGTACTCGAACCGGCCCATCGTCGAGTCGGTGTCTTGGTATTCGATGACGTTCGCTGCCCACTGGGCACAGCGCCGGGCGACATCGGCCGAGGGATCCGCGCCGGCCGGTGCCGACAGGGCGACGGCGGCCATGTAGA
Organism: Planctomycetota bacterium; assembly: GCA_016872555.1. NCBI lineage: Bacteria > Pseudomonadati > Planctomycetota > Planctomycetota bacterium. The sequence continues at coordinate 21,330 of VGZO01000022.1, read as the reverse complement.
GGTCCTTGAAAAACAACCGGCGCTGGAGGGCGCCGCCCACGGGCCGGGCCACGTCGATCCGCAGGCCGGCCGCGAGCTCGGCAGGTATGACGTTGTTCGGGATCCGCTCGCCCGCTGCCATCTCCGCGCGCTCGGCGTCCGCTGCGGCGTGCTCGTGGAGCACCCCCGCCGGCACGGCCGAAAACCACTCGTAGACCCGCAGGGCCGCATCTCCGACGATCGCCGCGGTGTCCCAGCTGTCGGTCGTGACGACCAACCGCGACGCCTCGGCCTGCGATCCGAGGAGCCCGGCGAGCCGCTCCGGGAGCGTGGGGGAATCCGGATCGTAGGGGCGCAGGATCCGCTCCAGTTCCGCCGGCGAGAACGGATTGTCGGCGACGCCGCTCGGCGCTGTCCCGCTCGTCGCCGGGTCGTGGAGCCCGGTCCGGCGCCCGAGGCCGGTGAGCGTGATCTCGTAGGGGTGGTCGACGAATTCGTCTCTGCTGTCGGCTTTCGCGTACGACATCGTCGGGACCGGCCCCGGCTCGAGGACCGCGCGCCGTTGGAGCCGCGCCTGGAGATCGACCGCCCAGTCCCGACGCCCCGGCGGCACCATCATGAGGTTGCGGATGCCGTCGGCCGCCGCGGGGTCGGCGACGCCGTTGTGACCGGGCAACGGCAGCGCCTCGGCGAGCACGGTCCAATCGGCAAGGTCGCGCAGCGGCGCCGATGCCCCGTTTGCTCGCCAGCCGTAGCGCCCCTCGACCGCCGCACCGGCAGGCGACTCCAGCGGCATCAGGCGGTCTCCGGATCGCGGCAGGGAGGTTTGATGAAGCGTGCTCCCGGCACGGGCACCGAGCAGCACGTTCATCCACGGGTCGTCGCCGCGGTGGTTGCCGCTCTCCTCGGCCAGCGACCGAAACACGGCGCCCCCGTCGATCTCCGCCGGGCCGTAGCCACTGCCGTACGGCACCGTGTCGGCGCGGCGGAGGAGATCGTTGACCGACCCGTGGGCATTGACGTTGAGCCGTCCATCCATGTCGAGGACCAGGAAGGAGACATGGACCTGTACCGGAAGGCCGGTGCGCGGCGAGACGATCCGCGGCAGCCGCGGGTCGAAGAACCAGCCGTCGAACACGCCGTCGTTGTCGTTGTCGGCCCGGTCGTCGACGCCATCGCCGTCGAGGTCGTCGTTGGACGCGTCAGGGTCGTCGAGGGCCTCGACGGCCTCGGGTTTGAACAGCGACGGCCGGATCACCAGCTGCCGCGACGGTCTGGCAGGGTCGGGCTCGACGTGGGCCAAGTAGGGATTCGCCGCGTCGAAGCCGTCCCAGGCCTCATTCTTCGTCGTGCCGCGGGAACTGTGGGCACGATTGTTGATGATCACTTCGGTCCCGGCCCGCGCGAGGTCGCGCTCCGCGCCGGCGGACGACCGGGACAGCCGGAGCCCGTCGTGCGTGACGCAGAGGCGGATCGTACGGCGTTCTTCCACCTCGGCGCGGACGATGCGGTGGCTCGTCGCGGACGCTCCGACCGGCAGCAGCGACACGACGCGTCCACTCAACTCGGCGGGCGTGACCGTCGCCGACGGGGGAAGCTCGACCGTGAGCCGGTACAGCGGGCCGCAGTCGACGATGTCGACGAGCGTCCCGCGGAGTGGTTGTTCGGTGCCGTACTGGTCGACGAGCAGTGCCTCGAAGACCAGCGCCCGGGCCGGATCGGCGTCGGTTTCGTCCGTGGAACCGCCGAGCGCCGCCGGCTGCCGCTCGGACGTGGTCTCCGGCGATCCGCGGAGCAGGAGCATCGCGGCCTGCTTGAGGAGTCGCTCTGTGGGCAGGATCGCGTCGGCGGTGGCCTGGGGCGTGGTCGCCACCGCCCGCGCCGTCGCGTGGGTCCGGGCCGACAGCACCACGAACGTGACACCCAGCACCATGAACAGCGACAGCATGCTCAGCACGATCAGCAGGATCACCCCGCGATGCTGGCTGGTCGGCGGCCGTCGGGCTGCGGCGCCACGGGGCGGCTCGGGAAGTGCCGGCAGGCTGTTCATTATGCGGCGGACCGTCATCGGGTGTACTCGTTCCTCCCCTCGATGGTAACCGTGTAGGCCCGCACGGCGGTCGCATCGGGCAGGATCGCGACGGGCAGCGAGACCGGCCGAGGCTCGGCGGGATCACCGGCCGATGACTCCCCCACCGGCGACGGATCACCTTCGAACGTCACCTCCGCCTCGCTGGGCGCACCCGCAGCGGCATCCGGGAAGGTGACCGTCGCCAACGACAGGAAGCGCGGGGGACGGTACGGGTCCTCCTCGGGACCGGAGGGGAGGACGAGCAGGATCGCTCCCTTCTTCACGACCTCGCGATCGAGGCGGTCGGGAACGACGTCGCGTCCGCGCTGCCACGCGAGCCGATACGGCGGGAGGGAGGTCCGCGCGCCATCGGGTCCGCGCGGCGTCAGCCGCAACTCGAGCGCCGTCGCGTTGCCATCTTCGGGAGGCATCAGGCCGAGGACCCGGTTGCGAGAGACGACGATCCACAACGTCGCCAGCTCGCCGGGGACCAACGGCGTCGCCGTGTCCTTGGCCAGCACCGCCAGCCAGCTGAACCGGCCGGCCGCCGCGCGGACCCCGTTGACGAAGCGATTGGTGACCGGGGTGTCGCCGTCGGGCGTCGTCATGAGCACGTCGTCCGACGAGGAACCCGTCAGCGCCGAAACCTGCCATGACCGCGGCCGGGCGCTGTCCGGGGTCCTGTCGGCAAGCGTGCCTCCCGCACGGAGAACGGCCGTGTTCAGCCCGAAGCGGGCGGGCCACGTGCCGCGCGACTGCCCCAGCGGATCGATCACCAGCGGCGCGGCGGGACACGGCCCGCCGTCTGCCGCCGCCAGCGCGTCGACATGGGTGAGCCCCGACGTGACGACCGTCGCCCGGGCATTGTCGAGCAGGACACCGCTGTGATCGGCGACGATCGCCTTGGTGAGCAGGGACCGGCCGAGCGGAATCAGGGCGAGGATGCTCGACAGCCCGATGGCGAGGATGCCGATCGCGATCAAGACTTCGAGGATCGTGATCCCCGCGCGACGCCGCGCCGGGGAAGGTGGACGCGTCATGCCTTCGCCCCTCAGGGTGCCGAACGGATCGCGGCCTGCGACCGCCGGGCCGTGGTGACCGGGCCATCCGCGTCGCGAAGGGTGACCCGCGCGGAACGGGCGAGCCCCGTCTTGGGATCGATCGACACCCAGAACGACTCCGGATACTGCCAGTTCGCCCCCGGGGCCTCCTCCGACACCGGCTCCCGGAATCCCAGGCCACACCGGTCGATTCGGCCGACGAGCAGCAACAGGGGTGCCTGCAGCGGCGCCCGCAGCTCGGCCGTATGGTCGGGCGCCTCACCGGCGGCGACCGTCGTCGCGGTGTTGAAAAAACCGATCTCGCCGACGGCCCCGGTGCGGTCGAACAGGATCGCGATCGCCTGGCCGGCCGTGTAGGTGCCCAGCGGCAGCACGTCGTCGGACACGTCGGCGGTAGCCGAGCCATCTCCCGCCAAGGCCGTTCGACCGAAGCGCCCCGTGCCGACACCCGACCAGGCGAGGTCGATCGCGAGGCCCGAACCGAGCGTCAGCCCCGCGGCTGCCGGCGCCGGGCGCCGGAGGATCGAGAATCCGTGCCACACCGTGCCCGATCCCTCGAGCGCCGGAGTCGGCCAGAGGGTGTTGGCCGCCGTCTGCCCGGCCTCCGCCCGGAGCGCCGCACGGAAGCCGGTGCTCGCCGGCGGATCGGGGCAGATCAACGTGAACCGGCTCGCTGAACCGGCGAACTCGATGAAATCGCCGGTCGTCGCGAACGGGGTCTCCGCCGGAGCCGTGAGCGTGGTCACCGACGTGCCCTTTTCGGAAAACGTCAGCTCCATCGTCCCGCCGGCGACGGGACCGGACAGCGCGACGGTCGCGTCGAACGTGTCGCCGCGGTAGGGCGCCGGCTGTCGCGCGAGCACCACGTCGATCGCCGCGTCGACCGACAGCGGCTCGATCCACAACCCCGCAGGGCTGTCATGACCGAGGGATCGCCCCTGGGCCGTCGCGACAAGGCTGGTCATCGAGGCGGCGGCGTTCCGCGCGGCCCGCAGCTCCCCGCCGTCGAGGATCGGGATGACCGCCACCGACAGGAGACCGAGGATCACGATCACGGCCAGCAGTTCGACGAGCGTCATGCCGTCGCGCCCGCTCGGCACGGTGAAGCTCATGGCACGCCCATCCCGAGGTTGGTGACGTTGTCGAGGTGGGAGCGTTGCATCGGTTCGGGGCTGCCCGCCTCCAGTCGCGAGAAGGGATCGAACGGCAGCGGCACGAAGCTCACGCCGTTCGGCCGTGCCGCGGTCCACGGCGAGCCCTGGTCGACGATCGGGTGGGTAGCGTCCCTGCGCACCCCGATGCGCTCGTCTGGCCCCGCCGAAACGATCAACGGCGTCAGTGGGAACGAGCTCTCCCCTCCCAGGCGATACGGGTCGAACGGATCGGTCCCCGGCCGTGACCCGGCGGGCGGCATCGCCCCGGGTGCCCAGCGGAGAAAGTGGATCGGCCGGCCGAAGCCGTCGGAGAATTCGCGCGCCCCGTCACCATCGGCATCACCGAGCTCGTCGGCCCGAAACGGCTCGAGGGCGTCCGGCTCGAACGACCCCAACGCCACGACGAGAAACAGGGTCTCCGCCGATGCGGCCGAGCGTCCGAGTCCGGCGAGGACCGCGTCGCGGGACTGCCGCTCCGGGTCGGCACGGTCCACCCAGGAATCGATCTGCCGGAGGAACCGCTCGAGCACGGGCGTGCCGGGAGGTGCACCGCCCGTGCGCAGCGGGTCTTTCGGATCGTTTGGGTAGACCGGATAGCGAACGTCGAGCCACTGATCGGGCATCTCGCACACCATCATCCCGCGGATCTGCACGAGCCTCTTCCATGCCGCCCGCCGCGAGGTGCCGGCAGCGATGCCGAGCTGCGAGCGATCGATCTCAAACTCGTGGCCGGTCCACATCGAATCGTCGAGGCGGCGATCGAGGTAAGCGTCGTAGCGCGGCACGATCGCCTCGTGAAGCTTGCGGATGGTGCTGCGGGTCTTCGCCACCTTGGCCCGCGTCCTGATGCCCGCGAGCGAGACGGTCGCCAGTGCCCCCAAGATAGCCACGATCGCCATCGTGACGGCCAACTCGACGAGCGTGAACCCTCGCCGCGAAGCGGCCGACGTCACCCGTTGCCGACGGTGGGACGCGGCCCGGCGACTCGGTCGGCAAGCCGCCGGGACGCAGCCGGCAGGGTCAGCGCAGCCCGTCATCTCTCGGCGCTCCGTCGGGCCCGACGAGCGACCCCCCGAGGAATGGTTCGATCGGCCGCGCGAGTCCTTCGGCCCCCACCGCCGGCTTGACGACGATCATCGAGCGCGCCACGCCGGGGATGGCGGCGTCGTCGGCGGCGACATGGCCATCGGGCAGTGCCAGCGACGGATGGTCGAACGGCGCCCGTTCGTAGGCGACGCGCGGATCGGTGAGGGCGCGCATGAACGCCGCCACCGCGCGGATCTTCGCGCGATCACCGTTGAGCTTCGGGAGGACCTTGATATCCGACGCCATCGCGACCCCGTTGGCGCTGTTCCACCGCTTGAAGTCGGATCCCCGCGCGTAGAACTTCACGACCTGCTCGAGCGTGAGCGCACCACCGTTGTGGAAGTATGGCCCCGTCAGATCGACGTTGCGAAGCGTCGGTGTCTTGAAGGCCCCCGCGACCGCGATCGTCTCACCGGACGCCGGGGGCACGCCCTTGTCGACTTCGAAGCGGTCGGGATCGCCGAACGGGGGCGCGACGTCGACGGTTCGGGACCGTCCCGTCGCCTGGGCGGCGAACGACAGCGGCGTGCCGAACGGATCACGGTCGCCGACGCCGAGGTCCTCGAAGGCCGGGCGGAGACCGATGTTGTAGTAGCCCTCGTCGTAGATCGCCGGTGCCGACGGCGCGGCCATCCGATCGATCAGCTGCAGGCGGATCGACCCGGAGCTGTTGAGCCGTGCGCGGGTGGATGCCGACGTGAGCTCGGGGCCGGAGTGACATCTGACGCACTTGCCCTCGTCGATGAACAGCTCCAGTCCGGTGCGCTGGAGAGGGGTGAGCGCGGAATCATCGCCCTCCATGAACCGGTCGAACGGAGACCGGTCAGACACCAGCGTCCGCTCGTAGAGCATGATCGCGATCCCCCAAAATAGCGAGAAGTTCGCTTCCATCTGCGAATAGTGCTGACCGTCGATGACGATCGGCTCGCCGGGGGCGCCCCACCACGACTCCACGAACGCCTCGCGGATCAAGTCGCCGTAGCCGGGCTTCAGGCCGGTCCTCGTCGGACTCGGCGAAGACGCGGTGTAGCGTCCGAGGACGCTGTCGGTCGCGGCGACCGACTGGTGGACCAGCGGGGTGGAGCCAAGCAGCTTCCGCCCGACATCGAGGAAACTCCGACCGTGGGCTGACATCTCGAAGACGCTTTCGACGGGTCCGACCGCCTGGGAGGCGAGGCTGGCGTTGTCGAGAAGGACGGCGACGGGCTCGAGGGCCGAACCCCTGAACCTCCAGACCCGCGCGTCGGGGTCGCGGGGCCCGAACGGATTACGGCCGTTGAAGTGGAAGTTCGCACGGCCGTCCCAAAAGTTCCTGTGATTGAAAGCGGAGTTGATGACCGTCGGCGAGTTCCGCGGTTCGACCCGACGCGTGTTCAGTCGACCGCTGCCCGAGGGAATCGAGAATCCGAGCGGGTCGGGCTGAACCGCGTCGAACGCCTCTGCGACCTCGGTCGCCAGCACCCTTCCCATCAACGGTTCGACCGTGGCCCTTGCCGCCGAGCTCGGGGTCACTCCGTGGAACCGGTTGGCCCGCTGAGTGACGAGATCCATGGTGACCGGCGGCACCTTCGACCGTGGTCCGAGGGAGAGCAGCGACAGGTTTGCGACCCCCGCTGACGTCACGGCGTCGTCGGAGTCGAAGGCGACGTTGGACCCGAGCCGATTGCTCCGCGGGTCTTTCTTGCGGTGGAGCGGGAAATCAGCCCTGGTGAGGGTGTAGTTCGGACCCCCGGATGCAGTTCCGGAGGGGAGCCGGTCAAACCTGCCGTTGCCGCCGAGCAATCCCGGCGAGATCTGGTTCTTCACCCTCGAGTCCGCGCCGGCGTGGAAATGGCAGCTCGCGCACGCCATGCCGTCCGATCCGGCTTGTTGGTCCCAAAACAAGGCTTTCCCGAGCGCGATGGCGGCACGCTGATCCCGGACATATTCCCCGATGGTGCTGGGGATTGGAACCGAGACCGTGGTAAGCGAGTCGAGGCCCGCCTCCCGGGCTTTCTCCCGCAACTCGTCGGGGTCGTCGTCCGACGAGCACGCCACCCCACCGGTCACCGCGCCAAGAAGGGCACCGATGACGACGGCGACCACTCGGCCGGAAACCGCTGATGCGAGTCGCGTACACCGGACATGGCAGCGACGCTGGAGCCGGACGAGCGATTTCATGTACTGCTCCTGCCAACTGATTGGGGGGGAGCCGGCCGACCGTCTTGGCAGGCGGGCTGGGGGGCGGGGAGGAGGGCTTCGAGCGCGATCCACTCGGACTACGCAGTGCCTGTTCAGCTTCCGAGTGTAAGGCATGCCGCGTTGGTGCCAAGTCTTGGGCAGGATAACGAAACCGTAATGAGTCGCGTCAATGACCGCGGAACGGTGGCTGGCCTTCCCGCGGATTTGCTGTCGGGTGAGCGGGTCATGCGGGGCCGGATCTACGGAGAGTCCTTCGGCAGGCTGACAGCCGTTTCCCGCTGAACATCGACCTCGGGTCGCCGCGCTCCGCGAGCGTGCGGGCCAGCGTGCCGATCGTCCGGCGGACCGTCGCCGAGGCGACGGCCTTGCCGCCCGACGGCGCGGGCAGGCGGGCGCGTCATGGCGGGAAAAATCCTTGTCGTGGTTCGTGCGGCGGGCTGATGACGGTCCCGATGCAGCCGTCGCGACGGGCCGGTTGTCGAAGCCGCCTGCGACCTTTGTGTAGCCCGGTAGTCTAGCTGCCCGTGGACAGAGCCCTCCGTGGCCGCGCCCGGCCGCGGGGCGGCCGGCTCATTCAGTCCACTCAGGCGACCGTGGGTGACGCCGAGGGATTCCCGGGTTGCCGTCGGCCGCAGCCAGCGGCCGACCACGCTGTCCACAGCATGTGAGAGGGGGCTTGGAGGTTGCTGCATGGTTGCCCTATCCGCGCCGCGGGCGATGGCATAACTCCCCGGCGCCTTCTTCTTCTGTCTCGACGCGAGGCCCGTCGGTCGCCGAGTCCGCGATCTGGTTCCACGCCACGTCTGTTCGCCGGGCTTGTGTTCGCCCGACGTCCTGCTGGTGCGGCGTGGTCTGGCGGCGCTGCGTTTCACTTCTCGTCGTGCCGGCGCCTGCTCCCTCCGGAGTTGCGCCGTTCGACGGTTCGGCACCTTTTCCAGGGGCCCACCATGTGGCTGTCGGTCCAATTGTTTGGTTGGTTCGTGGCGATGGTCGTGCTGATGTCGATCATCGAGCATCAGGCGCATGCGCGGCTGATGCACAAGGCACCGCGATCGTTGTTGTTTCGTCGGCTCGGGGCGCGGAGGAAAATTTTCACCAGCCACGCCGTCGAGCACCACCGCCAGTACCGGGAGCACTTTCACGACCACGCCCTGCCCGCCGGCAAGGATCGCGGCATCCGCCTGAACCTCGCCGAAGGCTTGCTCCAGGCCGTTCCCGTGAGCGCCGGGTTGTGGTGTGTGTCGGCGATCGCGGCGGGGATGTTTCCGCTCGTCGTCCTCATCCACCATCTGCTCTGGAATCAGATCCATCTCGAGATGCACCAGCCGGTCGGCCGCTTCTTCTCGACCTGGCCGGCCTACCGCTACGTGGCCCGGCATCACTTCCTCCACCACCGGCACCCGGACAAGAACTTCAACGTCGCGTTCCCGGTCGGCGACTGGCTGTTTCGCACCGTGGCGACGGCGACCGATTCCGACCGGCGCGCGATGAAGGCGGAGGGGATCGCCTGATCTCCGTCGCGCGACGGAGGATAGCAAGCCATCGCCAACGCGGGCGGTGCATGATGGGGTGGAACGGGTCAGGGTAAAACAATCCGTCGCGTGATGAGGCACTGTGAGGGAAACCGGAGCTCACGACCATGCGACTGGGGCTGGTGACCGATATCCACAATCAGAGTAGCGAACTGGCCGAGGCACTGCGGCTGTTTCGCGACCGCGGTGTCGACCAGGTCGTCACGATCGGCGATACCTGCGATGCGTTTACCGTCGTCGACGGGGCGGGCGCTGTCGCCGAGGCGTTGGCGGAGTGCAGAGCGATCGGTGTCTAGGGGAATCACGACTTCGCCCTGTGCCGCGACGTGCCGGACATCGCTCGCGAGCGCTACCCGGCGGTGGTCCTCGATGTCATGGCCAGGATGGAGCCACGGCTCGTCGTCGACGGCTGCCACTTCAGCCACATGGAAGCCTCCGTCGACCCGACCGACGTGGCCCAATTGTGGAATCGTTTTGAGGTGCCGATCGAACTGATGGAGCGGGCCGCCCGCGGCTGGGCGGCCGAGGGGAGCCGGTGGCAATTCGTCGGGCACTACCACCGCTGGTGGGCGGCGACACCCGCCGGGCCGATCGACTGGACCGGTACGCAGCCCCTCCGGCTTCCTCTCGGCCAGCGCGCGTTCGTGATCGTGGCGGCCGTCTGCGACGGTTGGTGCGCGATCCTCGACACCGCCACCGGCCACCTCGAACCGCTGCGCTGCCTGGTGCCGGGTTGATTGCCGCGGGAAGCGACTGAGCGAGTTCCGTGAAGGGTCATTCAGGAGGGAGATCGTGGGAGTGACAAGACTGCACATCCTTGGCGCGGCGGCCGCGGTCTGCGGGGCGCTCGCGGTCGATCCCGGAGCCCGCACCGTGCTGGCGCCGTCGACCGACGCCGTCGTCGCGGCTCTGGAACTTTTCCGTACGCGGGGGTTGCTTCATTCGCCGTAACAGGGGGCTGGTTGACACCGCGGGATCGTAGCCCGATCAGGCCGCCGCGGTGAACGCTGGCACGACTCATAGACCCAGCGAAAGGAATCATCGATGCGTTGCAACGGGATTCGCCACGCGGTTCGGATTCTGACTCTCGCGGCGTGCTGCGCATGCTGCTTGTGCGGCTCATGGGGAGGCAGCCTGTGGGCCGAGCCGGTCGCCCTCTCGACGCCGTCGGGGCTCAATGCCGGCGACCGGTTTCGGTTCTTGTTCGTGACCGCCGGGACGACCACGGCCACGTCATCAGCAATCGGTGATTACAACACCTTCGTCCAGACCCAGGCCGGCGGGGCAACGTCCAACGGCTCCATCGTCACGTGGAAGGCGATCGGCTCGACGGCGACCGTGGATGCCCGTGACAATGTCGGTGGGTTCGGAACCACGGTCGGCGTCTACCTTCCGGGCGGGACGCTGTTGGCATCGAGCTTGACGACAAACTCGGGTGGGTTGTGGTCCGCAGCGCTGTTCTCAGCCCCGAACCAACTCATCAATGGAACCGTGTCGACCGGAACGACGTGGACGGGCAGTAATCCCAGCGGCGTGGCGACGAGCCTCCCCCTCGGTGCGACTGCCGGATCGAGCTCGTGGGCCGACAGGTCGCGGTCCGACAACGGGTGGATCCTCATCAACCCGTTCAGTTCCACCAACAGCTACGGGATGTACGGCCTCTCCGACGAGCTGACCGCTTCATCCCCTGTCGTGCCCGAAATCGATCCGGCCGGCATGGGTTCCGTACTGGCCCTCGTGACCGGCGTCCTCTCGCTCGTCGAGCGCCGGAGACATGCCCGAGTCGGGGCGAGGGACTGCTGACTTTTGCGGCTTCTCCAGTCACTCGCGAGGCGCGTGCCCGCCTCAGCCCGATCATGTCTCCTGTCGCGGCGTCAGGCGGGCAGGCGCTCGAGCCGGCGGCCGCTCGTCCGCCCCACGGCCACGTCGGTCATCCGGGCAAACCGCTGGAAGACCGATTCCTGCCGGTAGGGAAGACCGTGCCGCTCGCAGAGCGATTTCACCACCGGCTGGATCTCGCGGTACTTGCTCATCGGCAGGTCCGAGAAGAGGTGGTGCTCGATCTGGTAGTTGAGCCACAGGCTCAGGTAATCCACCAGCTCGGTGCCGCAGGAGTAGTTCGCGGAGCTCAGCACCTGCGTCGCGTAAAACTCCTGGCGGCCGTGGGAGTGGAAGTCGAACTGGTAGAGGTCGTCGGCGGTGTGGTTCGGGGCGACCACCAGGAACGCATGGACGTTGGTGAGGCACTCGGCGAGAAGTTTGTTGAGCAGCACCCACAAGGCCACGGTCGTGCCCAGCGGCAGGAACAGGCTGGGCACGAGCACGAAGTGGAAGCCGGCGTAGGGGAGGTAGCAGCGGGCCCACAGGGCGCGGACCGTGGGCGACCGCAGGTCGAGGACGTTGCCGAACGAAACGTTGAGGATGTGGTCGCCGGGCCGGCGGCGCATGGTGCGCGGGTCGAGCACGCTCATCGTGCGCGGCGCGTAGTAGGTGAACTTCCAGGTGCACGCCAGCAGCGTCAGGAACGCGTATTTGACCGCCAGCGGCACCCGCAGCGCCCGGAGGAACTCGACATGCCGCTCGATGACGTCGGGATCCTTGTCCTCACCCGTGTAGGCATGGTGCAGGGTGTTGTGCTCGTAGTCCCAGCCGCTCGGCAAGATCCAGTCGAACCAGTCCACAAAGCGCCGCCAGCCCCGGGCGAACCCGCGGCTGGTGTACCGGGAGGGGATCCCGGGAATGCGGTCGTAGCCCCGGTGCGTGATGTGGTGCGCCAGCAGCCAGCGGGTGCTCTGGCCGAGGCTCAGTGCCACCGCGGTCAACGGGTTGGGGGGCAGCCAGACCGTGAGGTACCCCACGAGCGTCGCCAGGCGGCCAAACCGCTCGATCCGCCGCATGTGGCGGTAGTCGGCCTGGGAGATCGTCGCGTAGGCCCGCCGCCGCAACGCCTCGATGTCCGCGGCGAACCCCGCGACATCCATGGCCGCGAGATCGGGGTCCGGCGTGCTTGAACCAGCCGGGAGCGTCGTGCTGCAGACGGACATGAAGTGGCGGCCGTGCCTGGGCTTGAATGAAGGACCGACAGGATAGGTCAGCCGCTGGCCCGTCGGCAAGCGTTTGCCGAGCGAAGCGGATCACGACGAGCGGCGGTCGCCTACCTGCGAGCATCGAGCGTGCGAACTGCCCGATAGGCGAGTATCCGTTCGTCGGCTGTCACGAGCGTAAGGTCGTTGATCCTGGCCGTGGCGACGAGAATCCGATCGGCGGGGTCCTTGTGGAACCGCCCTGGCAGTTTGTAGGCCTCGATCGCGACCGGGTGATCGATCCCGACGCTGCGGGCCTCGATCGAATCGATCGCGGCCCGTACCCAGCGGTCGAGGCTGCCTTTGACCTCGAGGAGCCCACCCGCGACGAGGCGAGCGATCTCGAGCGAGGACACTGCCGATACGCACAACTCCTCCCTGGTCGACTCGAGCAGACCACGGGTCTTCACGCCGATGGCGTCGGGTTGCTCTTGCGTCCAAATCCACACGTGCGTGTCGAGCAGGAAGCTCACGACCCTGCTTCCCAGTCGGCAGAAAAGTCGGCGTGCACGATGTCGCCCTTGATCTTCATTCGCCCACGTTGCCTCCCGAAACGACGCATCGGCACCGGCTCGCTGAGCGGTTCGATGCGGGCCAGCGGCCGACCCCGGCGCGTCACGATGATCGGTTCGGCCGTCTTCTGCGCTTCGCGGAGCAGAGCGATGCAGTTGGCCTTGAAGATGGAGAGAATAACGGTCTTCATACCGTCACCATACCAGACCAAATGACCTGGTCAAGTTGAGGGAGTGGACGAGGGCCGCCGGCACGTCACGTAATGGAAGTAGGCGGCCTCGGCCGGCCGGCGGCTGCTCGACTCCTTCTCGGTCGTCAGGCTGATCTCACGAAAGCCCGCCGCCTCGAGCAGATTCACGAGCTCGTCCGGCGTGAAGTGGTGGGTCACGTAGAGCACCGTGCCGGCATCATCCCGCGACACGTAGGTGTGCCGCTCGCCGGTCAGGTGGATGTCGTCGGCATACAGCCTCGCATACCCCGCATTGATCGTGTCTGACACGCCCGATGCCGACAGCGAGAGCCACCCGCCGGGCCGCAGGCATTGCCACACGTTGCGCAGGAGGTTCGCGCGGTGGCGGGCGTCGCCGATGATCGACAGCACGAGTTGGCAGACGGCGACGTCGAACGGGGTGCCCTCGATCCGGGGCGAGTGCTGTGCCGCGAAGTCGGCCTCCTCGAACCGCAGGCCACGACCGGAGGCGGCGGCAGGGACGGCGAGATGCCGCGCCGCGGTGATTGCCTCCGGATTGACGTCGACGCCCAGCACCGAGAAGCCCTGGTCGTACAGCCGCCTGGCGATCGCGCCGGAACCGCAGCCGACGTCGAGCAACGTGAGCGGGCGGTCGGCCGGGCCAGTCGACTGGATCTCCGCCAGGAATCGGTCGAGATACGGCGTCGCCGCCTTGCTCGGAATCCTCCCGGCGTCGAAGCGCCGCCAGTCTTCTCGGGCGTCACGCATCACGTGGTTTTCTCCAGCCTGGTTCCGGTTCGTCAGGCGTGCCGTGTACCCGCCCGCTCGATTCTCGGCAACAGCAACTGCAGCCAGCCAAGGGCGAGCGGGTAGGAGAGCGCGGCGAACACGAGCAGGGGCATGAAGCCCAGACCGGCCTCGAGCACGCGCCCCGTCACGATGCTCATCAGCACGCCGCCGAGGTTTCCCATGAACGCGCCGGCCGCCGTCACCCGGCCCACCGCGCCGGTGGGAACCACGTCGGTGATCGTCGAGAACAGCGTGAGCGAGAACCCCTGGTGACCGGCCATCACCACGCCGAGCATCACCGCCACCGGCCAGAACGACTCCAGCCGGAGCACCAGCGGGAGCGGAGCGACGACGAGCGCCGACACGAGCAGCATCCCCTTCCGCACACGGTTCACCGACCAACCCCGCTCGAGCAGCCGCGTCGACACCCATCCGGCGGCCAGCGCGCCGAGCCCCGAGCCGGCGAAGGCGATGCCGAGGGGGACGGCGAGGTCGAGGGTGTCGAGGCCGAACACGCGCCGATAAAAGTCGGCGAGCCAGAAATTCATGAACCACCACGTCATGTCGGAGAGCGCCTTGGCGATGACGATGGCCCAGGTCGTCCGCCGAGAGAACACCGACCCGACAGCGGCCTCGATCGCCACCGGCGGTGCGGCCAGCGGGCCGGCATCGAGGACCACGCCCCGTGCGAGCCACAGCCAACAGGCAAGCGCGCCGAAGCCGCCGACGCCGCTGGTCACCAGCGCTCCGCGCCACCCGACGGCCGCCGCGAGCGGCGGGATCGCGACTGGCATGAGGATGGTCCCGACCCCGGCAAGCAGCGTCGAGACGCCGAAGGCGAAACTCCGCCGGTCGGGCGGAAACAGGGTCGCGACTGCCTTGATCGTCAGCGGCGTCTGCATCGCCTCGGTAGCGCCGAGGGCCGCACGCGCCGCCACGACCTGCCAGGTGGCGACGGCCCCGCCGTGCGCGATCGCGGCGAGGCTCCACGCTCCCGCCCCGAGGCGCATGCCGCGATCGACCCCGAGGCGATCGACGAGCCACCCTGTCCCGAGAAAGGCGATGGCGGCGGCGAACTGCGTGACGGCGGCCAGATCGCCGAACTCGCGGTCTCCCCAGCCGAAGTCGGCGAGCATTTCGGGTTTCAGGATGGCGATGATCGGCCGATCCATCGCGTTGAAGATCCCGGCGACGCAGAGCACGGCGAACAGGGCCCAGCGTCGTCGCGTCGATGGCACGCGCATCCGGGCGCTCCGCTCCTGCCGCTCGGTCACGCCGGCGGTCCCTCGCCGGGGAATTGTCGCCATGCCCGGGCCGACACCGCGCGGCCATGGCGCGGTAGATTCCCGGTGGTCGTCACGGCCGCCCGGTGCCACGCTGCCGTAGGTTCGACGGGGCGAAGCCCGGTGTCAATCGTGTCGGGAGCCCAACACACGATGCTGGCCTTCCGTCGGAACGGCGACACGCTCGCGCTCCACGCCTCGGGCCACCCCACGCCGCTCTGGGAGTATTCGGCCGCGCACCCGGGAATCACGCTCTGGCAGGGCCGGCCCGAGGTGGTGATGGTGCGCGGCAACTTCCGCCTCACCGACCAGGCGACGCCGGAAGTGCCGCTGCGGGCGGCGCGGTGCACCGGGCCGGACGAGGTGGTCCTCGCGCCCGCGGCCGAGGCGCCCGCCGCGCTCCGGCTGCGGGTCGACGGCCACCGCGTCGTGTTCGAGCCACTCGACGCCGCGTTCAACCGCTGCGCGATCCGGATCCCGGCCGCGCCCGACGAGCAGGTGTGGGGATGTGGCACGCAGCTCTCGTATCTCGCGCTCCGTGGCCGGCGCTTCCCGTTGTGGGCGAGCGAGCCTGGCGTGGGCCGGGATCCGTCGCGCGAGCTCACCCGCGCGATGGACGCGGCAGCCCTGGCGGGCGGGGATTATTTCACGACCAACTACCCGCAGCCGACGATCCTCTCGTCGTCCGGCTACGCGGTGCACGTCGACTGCGACGCGTATCAGTGCTTCGACTTCACCGCGCCCGACGCCCATCGCCTCGAGGCGTGGGCGATCCCCGCGGCGCTCGAGGTCTTCCTCGGCGAACCGCTCGCGCTGGTGGAGCAGCTCTCGCGGCGCTTCGGCCGGCAGCCGATGCTCCCCGGCTGGGCGACCGACGGCGCGATCATCGGCTTGAAAGGCGGGGTCGCGGGGCTGGCACGGTTCGACGCGATGCGCGCGGCCGGCGTCGCGGTGAGCGGGCTGTGGTGCGAGGATTGGTGTGGGATCCGCGAGACGAGCTTCGGTCGTCGACTGTTCTGGGACTGGCGCTGGCAGCCGACGCGGTATCCCGATCTCCCCGCCCGGATCGCCGCGCTGCGCGAGGAGGGAATCGCCTTCGTCGGCTACGTCAATCCGTACCTCGCCGTGGATGGAACGTTGTACGCCGAGGCACGGGCGGCGGGCTTTCTCGTGATGCGGGTCGACGACGACGTGCCGTACGACGTGGACTTCGGTGAGTTTCGCGCCGGACTGGTGGACCTCACCCATCCGGCCGCGACGCGCTGGTTCCAGGACCGCGTGCTCGGCCGGGAGCTCATCGACCTCGGACTTGCCGGGTGGATGGCCGACTTCGGAGAGTATCTTCCCCCCGACGTCCGCCTCCATTCGGGGGCCGATCCGCTGTTGGAACACAATCGCTGGCCGGTGCGCTGGGCGCGCGTGAACGCCGACGCGGTGGCGGCGGCCGGACGGACCGGCGAGGTGGCATTTTTCATGCGCGCGGGCTGGAGCGGCATCGGGCGGCATTGCCCGCTCCTCTGGGCAGGGGACCAGCTCGTCGACTTCTCGCGGCACGACGGCCTCAACACGGCGCTCACCGCCGCGCTCTCCGCGGGGCTCGTCGGCAATGCCTGGCACCATGCCGACTGCGGTGGCTACACGAGCGTGGCCGGGATCGTGCGCACCCCGGAGCTGCTGCAGCGGTGGTGCGACTTCACCGCGTTCACGCCGGTCATGCGGTCGCACGAGGGGAATCGGCCGGACGACAACCTCCAGGTGGACGGCACTCCCGAGCTCCTCGCCCACTTCGCACGGATGACGCGGTTGCACGCCGCGCTCGTGCCGTACGTCCGCGCCGCGGGTGCCGACGCCCAGGACCGGGGGCTGCCGCTGGTGCGCGCGCTGTTCCTCCATCATCCCGAAGACCGCACCTGCTGGACGATCCAGGACCAATACCTCTACGGACGCGATCTGCTCGTGGCGCCGGTGGTGACCGAGGGGGTGTCGGGCCGCGCGGTCTACCTGCCCGCGGACGCCTGGCTCGGCTTCTATGATGGTGCCGCGGCCGCTCCGGGGTGGCACACCGTCGAGGCGCCGCCCGGGCGGCCGCCGGTGTTCGTCCGGGCGGCCGCTCCGCTGCGGGAGTTGCTGCTCGCCGTCGGCCGTGCGCACGCGGCGACGGAGCCCCGGAATGCCGTGATGACACGCTCTCGACCGCCCCGATGAACGACGCCGCCGTGCCGCTCGCCGATCCGCCATTCCCCGCAGCCGCGCCGCTCCCGCCGTGCGAGGTCGCATGGTTCGCGGCCCTCTGCGACGACGACTACGAGTTTCTCGGCGTCCCCGACCCCGCGCTCGCCTCGAGCTGGGCGCACTGTCGCGACATCGTCCTCGCTGCCGACCGCGCGGGGTATGACAACATCCTCCTGCCGTCCGGCTACGCGCTGGGGATCGACACCACCGTGTTTGCCAGTGCGGTCGCGCCGCTGGTGGCGCGGATCCGGCTGCTGGTGGCGGTGCGCGTCGGCGAGGACTGGCCTCCCCAACTCGCGCGGCGCATCGCGACACTCGACCGGATCCTCGGCGGGCGGCTGACCGTGAACGTCATTTCCTCCGACCTCCCCGGTGAGTCGCTCGACGGGGCTCCCCGGTATCGGCGCACGGTCGAAGTGATGCGGATCCTGCGCACGCTGCTCGACGGCCGGGCGGTCGACGTCGACGGGGAGTTTTATCGGCTCCGGCTCGACCCGCCGCGCGTCACGACCGTGTCGGGGCGCTGCCCGCCGTTCTACTTCGGTGGGCTGTCGCCACTGGCGCGCGAGGCCGCGGCCGAGGCCACCGACGTGTACCTGATGTGGCCAGACACGCTGCCGAACGTCCGCGCCATCGTCGCGGACTTGCGTGCCCGCGCGGCGGCGAAGGGGCGGCGCTTGCGGTTCGGCTACCGCGTGCACGTCATCGTCCGCGAGACGGAGTCCGAGGCCCGGGCCTTCGCGCGGCGGCTCGTGTCCCGGCTCGATGCGGCGCGTGGCGATGCCATCCGCGGCCGATCGCTCGACGCCGCGACGTTCGGGGTGCGGCGGCAGGCCGAACTGCGCGCGGAAGCGGACGGGGAGGGGTTCGTCGAGCCGCACCTGTGGACGGGGATCGGGCGCGCCCGGTCCGGGTGCGGCGCCGCGATCGTCGGCGATCCTGATCAGGTGCTGGCGAAGCTGGAGGCCTACCGCGCCGAGGGAATCGAGGCGTTCATCCTGTCGGGGTATCCGCATCGGGCGGAATGCGAACTCTTCGCGCGGCACGTGCTGCCGCGGCTGTCGCACGGCATGCTCGGTTGAGCGGCGGCCGACCGGGCACGGCACCCCGATCACCGTCGCCAGCCACCGTTTCCTCGCCTGTCGGTGGGGGGCTCCTTCGCGATCCCGGCGACGCCGCCCGACCGCCTGCCAGCCGGCCAGGCCCGCACCGAGCGCTGCCAACGCCACCGCCGACGCGGTGTAGGTGGTCAGCGAGAGCGACCCGGAGGTCTGGTTGAACTGGAGCGTGCCGCTGTTGGAGACGGCCCCCGTGACGCTCCCGCCGTTGTCAATCCGCACGGTGTCGCCGGCCACGATCGTGCCGCCCGGGTAGGCGGGGCCGGCCTGGCCCGCAGCGGTGCCGTAGACGGTCAGCGTCTGGCCGAAGACGGCCATCGGCATCGCGAGGGCAGCCATCGCGATGCCGGCAAGCACGACCGCCGGCGACTTCGTGAGGCACGCTCTGGGCATGAGAATCTCCGCGGATCGGCGGTGTCGGGCTGACCAGCCACAAGCCCCACGGTCGAGGCGGTGAGACCAGCCCGGCATCGGCAACCATCGGGAGCACGTGAGGCGGTGCGACACCTGCCTGGCACGGAGCACACCACCGGCAGAACGCCCCGAATGGTCGGACGGGGGCGACGTGGCCGGCCAGATTGCCGTCGGCAGCCGATTGCTCGACGCGACAGCGTGGGTGCTTGCAGCAGCGGTTCCAACCCGGAGATCGGGAAAGTGAATATCGACTCTGAAAACTCCTTGGGCCAAAAACGTCAATGCAACGTGGCCATCGAAACCGGCGATTGGGGGCACCAACGCCCCCGTAACGCCCGGGTCGCGCCACGAAAGTCCCCGAAGAGCCAAAAGGGTCCATCCGGCATTTCCGTGGGTCATCGCGGCGGGCGCAGCCTCCGCTCGGGCTCTGCAGAGGGGGACGCCCCCCGCGCCTTTGCCCTCGCATCGACCCGCAGCCAGGGGGTGACGGGCCGATGCGAGGGCGACGGCGGAGGGGGCTTCGCCGGCCCTGTGATGGGAATGCCGGGATGTCGTCTCCTGTCGTCCACCCGCAAAGATCACGGATGGGCTTTCTCTTCCAGAGCCAGTGCAATTGTGAGCAGTCGCTGATTTTTTCCCAGGTCGTTGACAGCAGAGGGGAAGGGCGTTCGATCACCGGATTGATTGGTCCTTCTCTGGATCTGCTCCTGCAAGCACCCACCCGTCGCGCCGCATACCGGCTGCTGACGGCAATCTGACCGGCCTTTCTCGCGGAGAGATTTTCCTCCGCGTGTCTGCCGGTGGTGCTTTGGGATTTTCGTAGAGCCCGGTGTCGAACACGGGGCTGGCCTCCGGGGGGAAATCGCATTCTCCCTCACGGACTCACCCACAAAAACCAGGATGGACCCGCGTGACGGCGGATTCCGTCGAGCGTCCGAGGAGCGAAATCAATGGCGGGCAATGGTGCGATCAAATCAGCCGGGCAACCCGCGGTGGTGAAGGCCGGCATCTTTCAATGCCTTGGCAGGCCGATCGCGCTAGCAGCCGCAGCCCATGCCGTAGCGCTGCTGATGGCCTCGACGGCGAGCGCCCAGCTGACAACCACGACGAGCGGCACCGATTACTGGGTCGTCACCACTGGGAGCACTGGTCGGTGGTTGCAGAGTGGCACGGCGGTCAACGGCACCGGCAACTGGGTGTCGGGCTCCGACGTCACCTTCGCCGACGCCGGCACCTACACCTTCGGCAGGCTCGTTGCCTCGGGGTCGGGGACCCTCGGCAACATCACCACTGGCACCGGCGTGTTCATCAGCTTCAACGACACGACTACGGGCAATGTCATGAGCTTGGGTGGCGCTGTGAAGACGTTCGACTTCGGCGCCGGGAGCGTGGTCAACTTCGGAGGAATCACATCATCTGGTTCGAACGGTATCATCAAGACCGGGGCTGGCACCATGATGTTTCAGGGAAGTAGCTACACCGGAGGCTTCACACTCGGCACCAGCGGCAGCGTCGGCGGCACCTTCATCGCCAGGTCGAACAATGCCCTCAGCAACGGTGCGATCACGATCAACAGTGGCACGATCGGTGGAATCCAAAACTTCACTTCACCGGCTAGGAGCGCCGGCATCACCGTCGGTGGTGACTTCACGATCGGGGCGACTGGCACGATCGGCGGCTCGAGCGTCGAAGGCTTCAACGTCTCGTTCAATAACGCCGGCAACACCGTGAACCTCACCGGCGGCACCCGGGCGATCACGCTCAATACGAGCGGTGTGGTGAGCTTCGGCCAAGCGGTCTCCAACGGCTCCCTGACGCTCAACCGGACTGCGACTGGCTCGGCGGGGGCGTTCGCGCTCTCGGGATCGAACTCGTTCAGTGCATTGACCCTCGACAGCGTCAGGCTCAATGTGACCAGCCACAACTTCGCTCTCGGGAGCGGCACCGTGACCCTTCAGGGGGCCAACGCCACGACGCTCAGCTTCAATGATGGCCGGACCTTTGCCAACGCCTTCACGATCGCCGACTCCGCGGGATTCAAGACGATCGCTACCAATGCCAACAGCACCATCAACGGCACGATCACCAACAACGACTCGACGGGCGGGTTGGTGATCGGGGGCACCTCGACCCGCACGCTCACGGTCGGGTCGATCTCGGGCACCGGCTCGAGGGGGGTGACTTTCGGCAGTAGCGCGTTGACCGGCACCGTCACTTTGAACGGTTCTTCGACCTACGCCGGTGACACGCGGATCGACTCCTCGACGCTGAGGATAACGGGAACTGGTGTCGTGCCATCAGGCGGGAATCTTGTCTTCCAAGGATCTGGTTCGGCCATCTTCGATGTCAACGGCACGACGCAGACCGTCGCTGGCCTCAATGATTCGGTTCTTGCCGGGGCTATCAGGTCGACGGCCGCCAATGGAAAGCTGATTGTCGGCGACAGCAACGATTCCACGTTTCGGGGAGTGATCTCTGCGAACCTGGCGCTCGAAAAGGTCGGCAGCGGCAAGCTGATGTGAACGCCGGTTGAAAAGTGCAGCGCGGGGCGGTCGAAAAGTGCAGCGCTGGGGATGGGTTGAATCTACTCCGGGGTAGCTGGTTGCTCCAAGGATGGCGGGTTCAGGACGGGCCGGTTGCTCGC
>VGZO01000021.1 GCA_016872555.1 Planctomycetota bacterium | reverse complement strand
GCACGCTACGCTCGACCTGGAACTGAAGCGTGACGGCGATCTGGCAGTTGCCCACCTTGCCGAGCGTGCCGCTGTACTGCCGGGACACGCCCACCGAATGCTTGCCCTGCTTGACGAAGCCCGTGTCATCGATGATCAGCACGCCTTCCGTGCCAAAGATGCGGCCGATACGCCGCCGCATGTTTTCCTGAACCAGCGAGTCCTCCCAGTTGCTCTGGTTGATGAACTGCTGGAGTGCCTGGACGTAGTCCTTCTCCGGCTGATCAATCGCGGTGAGCCGACCGGCCATCGGCTCGATGCTCTTGCGATCACCGTCGAGCAAGAGCCCGCGGAGATAGGTCGAGCACCAGTGTTTCCGCTCACTGCGTCCGATGCCGGCGGCGACGTCCTCGACGAACGCCTGCATCTCGTTCTTCAGTTTGTGAAGCTTCCGTGCATTCATGGCCGGAAGCATGACGACAAAACTCATCTGGCTCAAGATCAGCTAACGTTGTAGTACTAGAGGGGCGTCGACACGCCCCCCTGCTCCGCCCCGGAGGCAATTTCTTTTGCCTCCGAGGTGTTTCCCATGTTTCGTCTCAATGACTCTGCCGGCAACGCCGGCTCGCCTTCTTCCGATCCGTCTCCTGTTCCCCCTGCCCTCCGCCGCGGCGGCGGCCGCGTCCGGGGGCCTGACTTCGGTCTCCCCGAGCGGGCGGGCCTGTTGGGCCTCGCCCGTACCTACCTCGAGGCCCAGGCCCGGCACTGGCCTGAGCTCGTGGGCACTCAGGCGGTGCCGGCGGTCAGCGCCGCCACGATCGAGGCGATGGCCGACGACTTTATCCGCCGGTTCCGGGGCGACCTGACCGAGGTCTTCGAGCCTGCCGGCACGCCGCGGGCCTGGGCGTCGCTCGGCGTCGCCTACGTCCGCTTCAGCGACGAGAACTCGAATCCCCGCTCGCTCGACCAGCAGCTGGGGAACGTCCTCAGGCGGGCCCAGCAGGAGCAGATCTTCATCCCCTGGCCCTACGTCCTCGCCGACGCCGCCGTCAGCGGCACCCTCGCCTGCCGCGGGGGCTACGCCATCGCCAAGACGCTCCTCGAGCGCCGTGACGACTCGGGCGTCGCCTGGTTCCTGTTCGACGATCTCTCCCGGATGAGCCGCGACACGATCGAGTCGCTGAAGCTCGGCGAGCTGGCCCGGGAGACCGGTGTACGGGTCGTCGGGGCCAGCGACGGCTTCGACAGCGCCAACCCGCAGTCGTCATTCCTGCTCCCTGTCCTCGGCAGCATGAACGAGGCGTTCATCACGCAGCTCAAGTCGAAGGTCCACCGCGGCATGGACGACGCCTTCCACCGCGGCGACAACATCCACCCGCCGGGAGCCGGCTACCGGCTCGTCGATGTGCGCGACTCGAATGGCAACCTCCTCATCACCCACAAGAACACGATCGAGAAGCGCGTCGAGGTCGATCCCGAAGCCGCCGACTGGATCCGCCGCGGCGCGGAGATGCTGGCCCACGAAGGGAAGAGCCCTGGCGACGTCGCCCGGCTCTTCAATCAGGAGCGGGTCGCCGGCATGAACAGCTGGAGCGACGGCCGCATCCGTGATCTCTACCGCCGCGAGCGGCTCGTGGGGGTCGACGTGTTCCGAAAGACCCGTCACGTCGTCAACAAGCAGACGGGCAAGCGGCGGGTCGAGACGCTGCCCGAGAAGAACTGGCTCAGGCGGGAGGTCCCCCACCTGCGAATCCTCTCCGATGCGTTGGCAAGCACCGTGAAACAAAAACTCGGCCAGGGCGCGGCGGCGTTCGGCAGGAAGGCCAGGCGTGGCGACGACCGACCCCATCGCGTCGACCTCTACCCGAAGCTGCTCATCCGCCCGATCTGCGGCTGCTGCCAGACGCCGATGAGCCTCGGGCGCGCGGCGGGCAAGTACCGGAGCCTCGTCTGCCTCAATTCGATCCACGGCTCCAAGGGCTGCACGAACCGGGGCTACAAGTCCGAGCGGATCATCAACGAGGCGGTCCTCGGCCGGGTGATGGCGGTGCTCTTCACCGACGACTTTCTCGACCGTCTCACCGAGGAGGTCAACGGCGAACTCTCGCGGGCGATCCGCCGGCCTGCCGCGTCGACCAAGCCGCTCGAGCTGGAGATCGCCAACCGGGAGCGGCAGGTGGCGGGCTCACTGCCCGGCTCGACCGGGTGGACGACGACCGCGGGCTCGACGCGATCTTCGACCGGGTCCGGGAGATGGAGCGGGAGCTGACCGCGAAGCGGGAGGAGCTCGCCACCCTCCAGCAGCGGAACCGCCGGCCGCGCGTCGGCCGAGTGAAGCGTCAGGACGTCGTGGCGGCCCTTGGGAGGCTCCGGGAGCTGCTCCAGGACGACGTGGGCGTCGCCGCCGGCGTCCTCAAGTCCTTGATCGGCGACGTCGTCATCGACGCGGTGCCGGTCGAAGGAGAGGCCAAGCCGCGGATGGTGGCCCGGTTCACGATCAACGCCGTCCCGGCCCTGGCGGAGCTCGGCCGGCAGAAGAAGCCTTCCGACGGCGGCGACGATGATCCAACGGACAGCGTGTGGGAGTTCCTATATGGTGACCGTTGGATCCTGCCCGAAACATCCGATTCGAGCATCCTCGAGGTCTTCGTGCCGCTCTCACGGCCGCTGAAATACGAGCTTCTCCTGCCGCAGATCGCGGCGCTTGCCGACGCCGGGGCGGGGATCGACCTGATCACGCGGGCCCTGGGCATCAGCGCCGACGTCGTCCGCGACGCCCTCCACCTCCACACCACGGGCAAGCACCCGCCCAAGCGGATCGATCCCCGCCGCGGCCGGCACCGGCGAAAGGCCGACCCCACCTGGCTGCCGCCATACAAACTGATCTCGGCGGAGGTGGACCGGCGGCGGAAGGCGGGCGAGAGCTTCGACGAGCTTGCGCGCGTGATGGGCTATAGCCGCGGCACGATCGTACGGGCCTACGACTTCGCCAACCGGGCGGAAGCCCTCGACGCGGCACGGCAGGGGCTGACGCCCGATCGACCGACGTGGCGGAGCGAGCCATCCTGACGGCGACGAAGGGAGGGGACACCGGCCCTCGCCCCGACCTCTTCAACAAAGATCAGGCTCCCTTGCCCTTGCCTTTGCCCTTCTTCGGCTTGATCTCCGTGATGCCACGATCGGCATTCGCAATGGCCTACCCCGGAGTAGATTCAACCCATCCCCAGCGCTGCACTTTTCGACCGCCCCGCGCTGCATTTTTCAACCGGCGTTCACAGCGGTGTCGGTGGGGGCGTGCCGTCGCAATTGCGGCAGCTTGTCGCGTGACCGTCTACCCATTGGAGTGCCCTGCAAAAACCGGAAACGGGTAAACGGGTAATTACCCGTTTGCCTACCCGATAAAACGGTTGCTGCCAGACGGCACTGCCGAACGACGGCAGGAAGCACGTGAACCAAAAACAGCTTCAATCTGCGAGCATTGAAGCCATCTGCCAACCAGTCGGGGCGACAGGACTTGAACCTGCGACCTCTTGACCCCCAGTCAAGCGCGCTAGCCAGACTGCGCCACGCCCCGATTCAGCCCCGCGGACGGTGCAACGGGCAACCGTCCGGCTCTTCGCCGGCCGCCGCGGCCACTGGCTCGACGCCAGCCACCCCGGACCCACTCGCACCACTCCCGCAGGACCGCCACACTATCGCACAGCCGCCTCCGCACGGCAACACGCGTTCCCCCGCACGCCGACCCGCCCCCACGCAGACCGCGCCATGACCACCGCACCGCTCGCCGGCGCCACGATCCCGGCCGACCCGTTCGCCGTGCGGCTGGCCGCCGCCGTCAAGGGCCGCCGCACCCCGGCCTGCATCGGCCTCGATCCACGCCACGACAGCCTGCCCCCCGCCCTCCGCGCCGCGAGCCCCGGCGACGCCGCCGCGGTCGCGCGGGCATTTGCACGGTTTTGCACCGAGGTGATCGACGTCGTCGCGGGGCTCGTGCCGATCGTCAAGCCGCAGTTGGCCTGCTTCGAGGCGATCGGCCCGCACGGCATGGCGGCGCTGGCCGACGTGATCGCCCACGCCCGGTCGCGCGGGCTGCTCGTGCTCGCCGACGGGAAGCGCAACGACATCGGCTCGACCGCCGAGAGCTACGCCGCCGGCTGGCTCGGCGGCCCGTGGGGTACCGACGCGCTGACCGTCAATCCCTACCTCGGCCTCGACGCCCTCGAGCCGTTCGTCAAGGCGGCGACGGCGCGGCACGCGGGAGTGTTCGTGCTGGTGAAGACGTCGAACCCCGGCAGCCGCGACTTCCAGGATCTCGAGATCGGCGGCAAGACGATCTACGACCATGTCGCCGCCGGCGTCGAGGGATTCGCCGCGGCGACGAGCGCCGGGGCGCGCTATGGCGCCGTCGGCGCCGTCGTCGGCGCCACCTGGCCGCGGCAGCTCGACGCCCTCCGCGCCGCCATGCCCCACGCCTGGATCCTCGTCCCCGGCTTCGGCCGCCAGGGCGGGCGCGCCGCCGACGTGCGCGGTGCGTTTCACGCCGACGGCCTGGGGGCGCTGGTCGTCAGCGCCCGCGACGTGATCTTCGCCCACGCGCGGCCGGAGATGAACGCCGGCCTCGCCGACAGCCAGTGGCAGACCGCGGTCGACCGCGCCTGCCACGACATGATCGACCGCCTCGCGGCCGACACCCCCGCCGCCAGCCTCCGCACCTGAACCGGGCCGCAGCCATGCCCGCGCCCCCTTCCGACGGGATCGCGCGGCGCCACGACCTCGACGCGCTGCGCGCCTTCGCGATGCTCCTGGGGATCGCGCTCCACGCGGCGATGTCGTTTTTTCCATCGCCGTGGCCCGTCCAGGACTCGCGCCAGAGTCCGCTCTACGGCCTCGCCATCGGGCTGGTCCACGGCTTCCGGATGCCGCTGTTTTTCCTCGTCAGCGGCTGCTTCACGATGCTCGTCTACCGGCGCCGCGGCCTGGCCGCCCTTCTCCGCCAGCGCGCGGCGCGGATCCTCCTCCCCCTGGTAGTGTCGCTGGTCACGGTGCTGCCGCTGCTGTGGTGGGCGGCAGTGTGGGTGCAGAAGCCGTCGCGGGCAGCGGCCGCGCCCGAGACGCTCGCCGCGGCGATCCGCGCCGCCGACGGCGCGGCGATCGAGCGGCTGCTCGCCACACCAAGCGACCTCGCCGCCGGGGACGCGGAGTTTTTCCTGCCGCCGCTCCAGTGGGCCGTGCTCGTCGGCGACGAGGCGCTCGTGCGCCGGCTCCTCGACGCCGGGGCCGACGTCGCCGCCGCCGACCGCCAGGGCAACACGGCTCTGCATTCCGCCGCTTTCATGGGGCGGCCGGCGATCGCCCGGCTGCTGGTCGAGCGCGGTGCCGATCCCGCCGCGCAGAACGTCACCGGCCTGCGGCCGATCGACTCGACGACGGCAGACCGCGGCACGACCGAATTCATCGTCGGCCTGTTGCGCCTGCCACCGGTCGATGCAGATTCGCTCGCCACCGGCCGCGCCGCGACGCGCGACTGGCTGGCCGCGATCGGCCCGGCGCCGGCAGCGGCACCGGCGCGGGCCAGCACGCTCGTCGAGCGCTACCGGGCCTGGCTGTCGTCACCACGGTTCACGGTTCAGCTCGGCCGCCGGCCACTGGGGCTGTTCACGACGCCGACGCTCCATCACCTGTGGTTCCTCTGGTATCTGTGCTGGCTGGTGGGAGCGTTCGCGATCTGGGCACGGGTCGTCGATAAGGGCCCGGGGAGTGGCCGCGCGGGCGTGTGGTGGATCCCGCTCACGCTCGTGCCGCAGGCGTTCATGGGGGAACTGTTCGGCCCCGACACGGCCACCGGGCTGCTCCCCGCTCCCCACCTGCTCCTGTATTACGGTCTGTTCTTCGCGTTCGGGGCGGCGGCGTTTTCCCGTGGCGACGGCTCGTCGCCACTGCTCGACGCGTGCGGCCGGTGGCCATGGTCGATGCTGGCGCTTGCCGTCGTGATCGCCTTCCCCGTCGGGTTCGTCTCCGGGGCGCTGCGGCCGCTGGGGGTGGCCGCGCAGGCGGCCTACCCGTGGTTGGTGTCGCTGGCGCTGGTCGGGCTGTTTGGGCGCTGGTGCAGCCGGCCTCGGCCAGCGGTGCGGTTTTTCGCCGACGCGGCGTACTGGATGTATCTCATGCACCTGCCACTGGTGATCGCCGGCCAGGGGATCGTGCGCGACTGGCCATGGCCGGCAATCGCGAAGTTCCTCCTCCTCAACCTGGCCGTCACGACCATACTGGCGGTGAGCTACTGGCTCGTCGTCCGCGACACCTGGATCGGCCGGTTGCTGTCGGGGCCGCGGCGGGCACCGGCCGCCTGAACCCCGGACCAGCACCATGCCGGTTTTCGACTACCGCTTTACCGTCGCCGCGCCGATCGCCGCGGTCCGGGAGTTTCACCGCGACACCAGCGCCCTCAAGCGCCTCACGCCACCGCCGACGATCGTGCAACTGCACTCGATCGAGCCGCTCGCCGAGGGGTCGGTGAGCCGGTTCACGCTGTGGGTCGGCCCGCTGCCGCTGCGGTGGACCGCGGTCCACCGCGACGTCCACGCCGACGGGTTCACCGACGTGCAGGCCGCCGGACCGGCGGCGAAGTGGGAACACACGCATTCGTTCGTGGCCCTGTCACCCGACACGACCGAGATCCGCGAGCACATCGAATACGAGCACAAGCGCGGGGCGTGGGGGCTGGTGACGCGGGCGCTGTTCTCGAAGCCGAACCTGTGGTTCATGTTCGGCTATCGGAAATTCGCCACGCGGTGGTGGCTGCGCCGGCGCGGCTGAACGAACCCGCGCGGGCCTCGGGCGCTCGCCGGCGTGGCAGCCCCAGCAGCCCGTCAGCCCTTTTCGTCGGGTGCCTGGAGCCAGCAGGCGAGCGTCGGATCCCAGGAGAGGACCTCGTCGGCCTTGAAGTAGATCGCGATCTCGCGGGCCGCCGACTCGGGGGAGTCGGAGGCATGGACGAGGTTCATCTGCCGGCTCGAGCTGTAGTCGCCGCGGATCGTGCCGGCGGCCGCCTTGAGGCCGCTGGTGGCGCCGAGGATCTCGCGGATCACGCGAACCGCCTCGGGGCCCTCCATCACCGTGGCGACCACGGGGGCGCCGGTGATGAATTGCTCGAGCGCCGGATAGAAGGGCTTCGACACGTGCTCGGCATAATGCTGCCGCGACATCGCCGGGGTGACCCGGAGCATCTTCATGGCGAGGAGCCGCAGGCCCTTGTCCTCGAAGCGGGCGAGGATCCGACCGAGGAGCCGCCGCTCCAGGCAATCGGGCTTGAACATCACGAACGACCGCTCCATCGCACGCTCCTTGGCTGGCTTCGACGCGGCCCCGACGACGGGCCGCGGGCGGAAGTCTACAACGCCGCCGCCGGGGGACGAAGGGTGGGCCGGCCGGTCACGGCATGGCAATGGCCGTCATGGCTGGTCAAGCCGGATCGTGCCGTCGCGCACCGCGAGGAGGAAGTCGCGGTTCCCCGGAAGCAGATCGGGATCGGCAAGCATCTCCTCCTCCGACAGCCAGAGGATCTCGGCGACCTCCACGGGGTGGGGCACGAGGTCGTCGTCGCCGACGAGCCGCACGGTCCACCAGGACAGTGCCGTCCCCCAGGTCGTCACGCTCGACCAAACCCGCCCCGTCGCCTCGACCGTCGCCCCGAGCTCCTCGCGGCACTCGCGCTCGACCGCCGACTGCTCCCCCTCGCCGGCCTCGACGTGTCCACCGGGGAAGCAGATCCGGCCGCCGGCGGCCACGGTGGCACCGCGCCGGATGGCGAGGTAGCGCCCGCCGCGGGCTGCGACCGCGACCACGCCGCGGGGCTGCCGACGCACTGGATCAGGGGACGCGTTCATGGGCCGTTTCCATCCGGGCCCCGTACACTACACTTTGACGCCCGTCTTGTCCCCCTGCCCCGCCGGATCCCCCCCTGCCCATGGATGCCCCGCAGCGTCCCAAAGGTTCGTCCTCGCAGCGCCCCACCCTCGGCAAGCCGCTGGGGACGCCCGCCCTGATCATGCTGCTCCTCGCCGGACTGGCGATGGTGGCCTTGCTCGTGCGCGAGCAGGCGTCGATGCCGGCGGCGATCAGCTACGACGAGTTCGTCCGCGAGGTCAAGGCGGGCCATGTCGCGACGGTGCAGATCTCGGGCAACATCCTCACCGGTGAATACCGGGGGACGGCGGAAAGCACGCCATCGAGTGCCATCGGCGCCGCCCCGAAGACGTTTCGCACCGAACTGTCGAGCTACCTCGGCCGCGGGCTCGACGACCTGCTTTTGGCGCACGACGTGAAGACGATCGTCCGTCAGCCGACCGACGGGACAGGCTTCCTGATCGGCTTGTACATGCTCGGGTTCCTCGTCCTGATGGGCCTGATGTGGACGATGCTGCGCCGGGCACGCGACCCGCTCGGCGGCACCGGCTTCCTCGGCGGCTTCAGCCGTTCGCCGGCGAAGCGCTACTCCCCGGCCGACAAGCAGATGACGTTCGCCGACGTCGCCGGGCTCGACGGGGTGAAGGAGGATCTCAAGGAGATCGTCGAGTTCCTCAAGGATCCGCAGAAGTTCCAGCGCCTCGGCGGCCGCGTGCCCAAGGGGGTGTTGTTGATGGGCCCGCCGGGCACCGGGAAGACGCTCCTGGCCCGGGCCGTCGCCGGCGAGGCCGGGGTGCCGTTCTTCTCGATCTCGGGCTCCGAGTTCATCCAAATGTTCGTCGGGGTGGGCGCGTCGCGCGTGCGCGACCTGTTCAAGACCGCCAAAGATGCCTCGCCGGCGATCCTGTTCATCGACGAGATCGACGCCGTCGGGCGCCACCGCGGCACTGGCCTCGGCGGCGGTCACGACGAGCGCGAGCAGACGCTCAACCAAATCCTCTCCGAGATGGACGGCTTCAGCCCGACCGAGAGCGTGATCGTGCTGGCAGCCACCAACCGCCCCGACGTGCTCGATCCGGCGCTGCTCCGCCCCGGGCGCTTCGACCGGCACGTCACCGTCGACCGCCCCAATCAGAAGGCCCGCCTGGCGCTGTTCAAGGTCCACACGCGCAACGTCCCCCTGTCGGCCGACGTCGACCTCGACCGGCTCGCCGCGGCGACCGTCGGCCTCACCGGCGCCGACATCCGCAACCTCGTCAACGAGGCCGCCTTGTGGGCGACGCGCCACGACAAGCTCGCCGTCGAGCCGGCCGACTTCGACTTCGCGCGCGACAAGGTCCTGATGGGGCCGAAGCGCGAGGAGGTGCTCACCGGCCACGAGAAGACGCTCACCGCCTACCACGAGGCGGGCCACGCCCTGGCCGCGTGGCTGCTCCCCGGCGTCGACAAACTCCACAAGGTGACGATCATCCCGCGGGGGCGGGCGCTGGGCGTGACGCAACTGGTCCCCGAAGAAGACCGGATGAACATCGGCGAGCACGACCTTACCAACCGGCTGGTGTTCATCCTCGCCGGCCGGGCTGCCGAAAAGCTCGCCTGCGGTGAATACTCGGCCGGCGCCGAGAACGACCTCGTGCAGGCCACGCGTCTGGCCCGGCGGATGGTGGCCCACTGGGGGATGAGCGAGAAGGTCGGGCCGGTGGCCTGCCACGTGTCGGACGAGCATCCGTTCCTGGGACGCGACGTCTACGAGCAGCGCGAGTTCAGCGAGCACACGGCGCGGATCATCGACGACGAGGTGTCGCGGATCCTCCACGACGCGGCCGAGCGGGCCAGCCGGCTGCTCTCCGAAAACCGTGCCAAGCTCGACGCCCTCGCCGGCGAGCTCGAGGAGCGCGAAATGCTCGACGACACCGAGGTGGTGGCGATCGTCGGCCCGGCGGCACCGCGCCGACCCCCGCTCGCCTCCCCCGGCTCGGCGCCGGTTCAGGCGGCGCGCGACGGCCGCAGCGACGCCTGAGCCAGTGGGCCGTTTGCCGGGGGCTCGACGTGCCGACCAGCCCCAAGGCGGCGATCAAAGCCGGCCTCGATCGGGGTGTCGTGAGCGAGTCGGAATACCAGCCTGCCCTCGACATGATCGCCGATCGAAACACCTGGAGCCACGTCTATCGGCAGTCGATGCTCCCGACGATTCTGAGCCGACTGCCTGCGTATCACTCCCTCATGCAGGCCGTCGCCGATCGGCTGAGTGCAGCCGACCGGTGACCCCATCGATCACCAAGATTCTGCCCCAGGAGACGTTGTCCGTATGGCCGCGCTGTCGCATGCCGTGTATTTCACGCTCAAGGAACGAACCCCTGCCGCGGCGGCGCGGCTCGTCGAGGGCTGCCGGAAGTGGCTCACCGGCCATCCCGGCACGATCTTCTTCTCGGCCGGCACGGTCGCCGACTACGACCGGCAGGTGAACGACCGCGACTTCGACGTCGCCCTGGTGATCGTGTTCGAGTCACCCGCCGCGCACGACGCCTACCAGCAAGCGCCGCGGCACGATTCGTTCATCGCCGAGCACTCCCCGTCGTGGGCCAAGGTCCGCGTCTTCGACGCCGACCTCGCCGCCCACGAGTAGCCCGGCAGCACGCCGCGACTGTCCGTGGACAAAGCCAACCATGGCCTTTGTCCACTCCGGCGACCGCGGGAAACGCCGAGGGTTTCCCGGGTCGCCTTCGGCCGCATCCCGCGGCCGATCACGTTGTCCACGGTCTGCTACACGACCCCGACACGCGACAGCGCGATCGCCCCGCCGAAGCACACGGCCACGTCGCCGTCGGCGCGGCGCGGGCGGCGGTGGTAGTCCGACGCCCAGCGCCAACCGCCGTCCACCTCCCGGTAGGCCAGCGCGAACGGCGACGGATCGACCGGGCACTCGACGAGCTGCGGCGCGGGAGCAGCCTCGGGAAGGACGGGGAAGTTGACGTTCCAGAACGTCCCTGCCCCCGGGACCGCGGCCGCGATCCGGCGGAACACCCGCTCCAGCCACGCCGCCGACCGCTCCCAGTCGACGTCGCCGTCGGGGCGCACCAGCTGCGAGACGGCGATCGCCGGCCGGCCGTGGAGCGCCGCCTCGCGCGCCGCCGCGACCGTCCCCGAATGGTGGACGTCGACGCCGAGGTTGCCCCCGCGGTTGATCCCCGAGAGCACCAGATCGACGTCGGGGGCGAGCTTCCCCAGCGCCACGCGGACGCAGTCGGCCGGCGTGCCACCGATCCGGTAGCGCGCCGGACCCTCCTCGGCGACCGACAGCGGCGCGTGGGTGGTGACGCGGTGGCCGCAGCCGGAGTGGCACTCGGCCGGGGCGACGACGACCAGATCGCCCCCGAGCGTGGCGGCGGCGCGGGCCAGTGCCGCGAGGCCCGGCGCGTCGATGCCGTCGTCGTTGGTGAGGAGGATCCGCATCGGGGCTTCCTGGCCGTGGTGAACCGGACGACCCGATTGTGCCCCGCCGCGCCGGCCCGCGGCAAACGGCCGCGGGCTCAGTGCGGCGCGGCCGCGGCCAAGGCCGCGAGGATCGCCCCGACCCCCGCGGCCGCCTCGGCGGCAGCCCGGCAGACATCCTCGGCGAGCGTCTTGTCGGGGGCGTCGGGGCGGGCGACGTTGGTCACGACCGACACCGCGGCAACGGCCAATCCGAGCCGCCGCGCCGCCGTCACCTCGGGCACGGTCGACATTCCGACGACATCGGCGCCGCTGGCGCGGAGCCAGCGGTATTCGGCGCGCGTCTCGTAGCTCGGGCCCGAGAGGAGCACGTACACGCCTGCCCGGGCGCGGGCCCCGGCGCGGCGCGCGGCCGTGAGGGCCGTCGCGACCAGCGCGGGGTCGTAGGGGGTCGAACCGGCGCCGCGCCCCACGACGGTCGCGGCCGGGCCGAGGGCACCGGTCCAGTCGCGGCGGACGAGATCGACGTGGCCGGTGAGGACGACCAATTCCCCCGGCACCATGTCGGGGCGGAGCCCGCCGGCGGCGTTGGTGAGGAGCACCGTCCGGCAGCCGAGGGCCGCGAGCAGCTCGATCGCGCGGACGAGCGTCTCGGGGGGATGGCCCTCGTAATGGTGGACGCGCCCCTGGAGGATCGCGACGCGCGTCCCGGCGAGCACGCCGGCGACGATGCGGCCGGCATGGCCGGTGGCGCGCGACTGCGGCAGCCAGCCGGTCTCGGCGGAGGTGAGCGTGCGGCGCTCGGAGAGCAGTCCGACCAGATCGCCCAAGCCGGTGCCGAGCACGACCCCGAGCGCGCACGGGCCGCCGAGCCGGTCGCGGAGTCGGTCTGCAGCCTCCACCGCCCCGGCGCGGGGGCGCAGGTTCGCGCCCGGCGATCGCTCCTCAGCCATACGCGCCCTCCCGCGCGGCGCCGTCACCCCGGCCGGGCGGGGATCGCGGCTGTCCCTTTGCCGCCGCGCGGCCGGCATCATATCCTCGCCCGATCGCGATCACGGAATCCCCAGGAGACTCTCCCCCGATGCCCTCCGTCGCCGCCCCGTCGTCCGGCCGCACGCGCGCCGAGCGGTTCGCCGGCCTCTCGGTCGCGATCGTCACGCCGTTCCGCGACGGCACGGTCGACGTCGCGCGACTCCGCGAGCAGATCGAGTTCCAGGTGGCGGCAGGCGTGACTTGCATCTGCCCCGTCGGGACCACCGGCGAGTCGCCGACGCTGTCGCACGACGAGCACGAGCGCGTGATCGCCGAGAGCGTGCAGGCGGCGGCCGGACGGATCCTGGTGATGCCCGGGACGGGGAGCAATTCGACGGCCGAGGCGGTGCGGCTGACGAAGTTCGCCGAGCGCGCCGGAGCCGATGCGGCGCTGGTCGTCGGCCCGTACTACAACCGGCCGACGCAGCCGGGGCTGATCGCCCACTTCAAGGCCCTCGCCGAGGCGACGACGCTGCCGATCTGCGTCTACAACATTCCCGCGCGGACCGGGCGCAACATCGAGCCCGAGACGATCGTCGCGCTGGCGGAGCTGCCCGGGATCCAGATGGTCAAGGAGGCGACCGGGTCGATGGACCAGGCGTCGCAGGTCCTCGCCGCCACGGATCTGACGGTCCTCTCCGGCGACGACAGCATGACCCTCCCGCTGCTGGCCGTCGGCGGGCGCGGCGTGGTCTCGGTCGTGGGCAACATCGTGCCGGGAGACATGCGCGCCCTGTGCGCCGCCTACGACCGCGGTGATCTGGCCGAGGCGCGGCGGCTCCATCTCCGGCTGTTCGGCCTGGCGCGCGACCTGCTCGGGCTGGCGAGCAACCCGATCCCGATCAAGGCGGCGATGGCGATGCTCGGCCGCGATTCGGGGGAGATCCGCATGCCGCTGGTGCCGCTCGAGGCGGGGCTGGCCGACAAGCTCCGCGCGGTGCTCCGCGCCTACGGCCTGAAGACGGTCGCCTGAGGCGTGCCGCCGGGCGCCGCCCGCCCCCTTTTGCCCCCGGCCGGCGCACCGCCTATCCTGCCGCCGTCCGGCCCGTTCGGGCCGCGCTCTTCCGGAGGGATCCCGTCATGGGCCGTCGTGCGCCGCTCTTACCGCTTCTCCTCCTGCTCCTCGTCGCCGGTCGGGCCGTCGCCCAGGCGCCGGTCGCCAAGCCGGAGAAGGTGACCTCCGTCGAAGGGGTGAGCGAGTACCGCTTCCCCAACGGGGCCCGCGTCGTGCTGTTTCCCGATCCGTCACGGCCGACGATCACGGTCAACATGACGGTGCTCGTCGGGTCGCGGCACGAGGGCTATGGCGAGGCGGGGATGGCCCACCTTCTCGAGCACCTCGTGTTCAAGGGGACGCCGACGTTTCCCGAGGTGCCCAAGGCGCTCCGCGACCACGGCGCGAGCTTCAACGGCACGACCAACGTCGACCGCACCAATTACTTCGAAACCGTGCCGGCCACCGACGAGAACCTCGACTTCGCGATCCACCTCGAATGCGACCGACTCGTCAACAGCTTCATCAAGCGCGAAGACCTGCTGTCGGAGTTCACGGTCGTCCGCAACGAATTCGAACGGGGCGAGAACAGCCCCGAGCGCGTCCTCGCCCAGCGCGTCCAGGCGGCGGCCTACGAGTGGCACAACTACGGCAAGAGCACGATCGGCAACCGCTCCGACATCGAGCGGGTGCCGATCGACAACCTCCGCGCCTTTTACGAGCGCTTCTACCAGCCCGACAACGTCGTCCTCATCGTGACCGGGAAGTTCGAGGAGGAGAAGGCGCTCGCCCTGGCGGCCAAGTACCTCGGCTCGATCCCGCGCCCGTCGCGGAAGCTCAACACGACCTACACCGAGGAACCGGCGCAGGACGGCGAGCGGACGGTGATCCTCCGCCGCGTCGGCAAGGTCGGGTCGGTGATGATCGCCTACCACATGCCGGCCGCCGCCCACCCCGACTGGGCACCGCTGTCGATGCTCGCGAGCATTCTCTCGGAGGACAAGATCGGCCGGCTCGAGAAAAACCTCGTCGAGCCCGACATCGCCACCGGTGCCAGCGCGTTCGCCGACGACGCCCACGACCCCGGCTTGTTCAGCTTCATGGCACAGCCGGTCGAAGGGAAGCTCGACGAGACGGAGCGCACGCTGCTGGCGGTGGCCGAGAGCGTCGCCGAGACGCCGTTCAGGGCCGAGGAGCTCGACCGCGCCAAGCTCCGCGCGCGGCGCCGCGCCGAGAACACACTCGCCGACGCCGCCTCGATGTCGCAGGCGCTGTCGTCGGCGGCGGCGCTCGGCGACTGGCGGTTGTGGTTCCTGCAGCGCGACCGGATCGACGCGGTGACCGTCGACGACGTCAACCGTGTCGCCGCCACCTACTTCAAGCCCCACAACCGCACGATCGGCAAGTTCATCCCCGTCGAGGCGCCGCAGCGGCTCGCGGTCCCGCAGGTCGAGTCGATCGCCGAGGTCGTCAAGGACTACCGGGGTGGCGTGGCCCGCGAGGCCGGCGAGGCCTTCGACCCGACGCCCGAGAACATCGACCGGCGCACGAAGATCGTGGAGATTGACGGCATCAAGGTGGCCATGCTGCCGAAGAAGAACCGCGGCGACACGGTGTCGGTCGCGATGGCGCTGCGCTACGGCAACGAGCGCTCGCTCCACGGCCTGGCGACCGCCGCCGGGATGCTGCCGCGGATGCTGATGGCCGGCACGAGCAAGTACGACCGCCAGCAGCTGCGGCAGAAGTTCGACGAACTGGGCGTGCGTATGGGGGGCGGCGGCCGCGGCGGCCGGGGGGGTGGCGGTGGCGGTGGAGCGGGCGGGCTATCGTTCGGGATGGAGGCCAAGAAGGGCACGCTTCCCGACGCGATCCGGCTCCTCGGCGAGGTCCTCCGCGATCCGGCGTTCTCGGCGGAGGAGTTCGACCAGATGCGCGCCCAGTCGCTCGCCGGGATGGCGCGGATGGAGACCGAGCCGCAGATGCTCGCCGGCGTCAAGCTCGGCCGGGCGCTGTCTGACTACCCGCCCGGCGACGTCCGCCACGCGCGGTCGATCGAGGAGAGCCGGGCGGAGCTCGAGAAGGCGAATCTCGACGAGGTCAAAAAGCTGTACCGCGAGCAGCTCTCGGCGGCGGTCGGCGAGATCGCGATCGTCGGTGATTTCGATCCCGACGCCGCCCTCGCCGCGATCCGCGACGTCGTCAAGGACTGGAAGTCGTCGACGCCCTACACGCGAATCGAGCGGACGGCGAAAAAAGACCTCACCGGGGCCAAGGAGGACATCCTCACGCCCGACAAGGACAACGCCGTGTTCATCGCCGGGCTGTCGTTCCCGCTCGACGACGAGTCGCCCGACGAGATGGCGCTCGAGGTCGGCAATTTCATCCTCGGCGGCGGGGCGCTGTCGAGCCGGCTCGGCGACCGGATCCGGCAGAAGGAGGGCCTGAGCTACGGCGTCAATTCGTCGGTCAGCGTGCCGGCCCGCGGCGACGATGCCCGGTTCACGATCAGCGCGATCACCAATCCCGGCAACATCGACGCCGTCGAGAGGGCGGCGCTGGAGGAGCTGAAGCGTTTCATCCAGTCGGGCCCCAGTGAGGAGGAGCTGGCCGCCGCCAAGACGGCCTGGCTCGAGGCCCGCAAGACGGGTCGTTCGAGCGACGGCACGATCGTGGCGCAGCTCGTCAGCAACCTCGAACTCGGCCGGACAATGGCCCGGGTCGCGGCCGACGAGAAGCGCGTGGCGGAACTGACGCCGCAGCAGATCCAGGACGCCTTCCGCCGGCACGTCGATCCCGACAAGCTCGTGATCATCCGTGCCGGCGACTTCACCAAGAAGGCCGCGCCGGCCAAATGAAGCCGGTCCGGTCAGCCTGCCAGCGCCGTCCGCAGCGCCGCCAGGTGCCGCGGCACGGCGGCGTAGGGATCTTCGTCTTCTTCGTATTCGAGCGCCACGCGCCCCTGGTAGCCGGCGTCGCGCAGGATGCCGACGATCCGCCGTGCGTCAGCCGGCTCGGCCGGCACCCCTTCGGTGCGGCGGATCGACACCTTGTACTGGACGTTGACCGCATAGGGCGCGCAGTGCGCGAGGTCGGCGTAGGGATCGGCCGAGACGAAGTTGCCGGTGTCGAGGCTGATCCCGAGCCAGTCGCTGTCCACGCCGCGGACGACCGCGAGGAGGCCGTCGGGGTCGGCGACCACGCCGCCGTGGTTCTCGACGCCGAGCATCACGCCGCGCGTCGCGGCGTGGGCGGCGCACTCGGTGAGCGCGGCGATGCACTGCCTCCGCGCGGCGGCGTCGTCGAGGCCGTCGCCGGACGGCCCGGCGAAGACGCGCATGTGCCCGGCTCCGAGCAGCGCGGTGCGGTCGATCCAGCGCTTGACGTCGGCGATCTCGCCGTCGAGCCGCGGGCCGGCGGGGAGCGTGAAGCGGTTGCCGACGGCGGTCCCGGCGATCGCGATCCCGCGGAGGTGGGCCTGGCGGCGGAAGGCCGCCAGGTCGGCGTCCCCGACGGCGGGATCGAAGTAGTAGGCGGTCAGCTCGGCATCGCAGCCGTGGTCGGCGCAGTAGTCGATGAACCCCGGAATCGACAGCGCCCGCGCCGGATCGGCGACGGCCTGCGCCATGCCGCGCGACCAGGGGAAGTACTGCCGGAAGCCGTAGGCGGCAAGCGCGGGGACGAACCGTGGAGCACCGCGGCGTCGCGGCGGATCGGCGGCGGACAGGCCGCGCGGCGTCACCGCCGCCAGGGCCGTCGCCGCGATCCAGCCGCGCCGCGTCGTCTGACGGCATCCCGCCATGGCATTCCCGTCGCGTCCCATCGCTGCCTCCCTTCAGGTCACTCGACGACGCGCATCACGGCGCCGTCGGAGTCGAACTTGGCGATCGACAGTTCGAATTGGCCGGTGAGCCCGAGCGCCTCGAACTGCTCCACCACCGTCCCCGCCGAGGCGAGCGAGTCGCAGAGCGCCATCACCGCCGGTCCCCAGCTGCTCTGCGCCCGGCCGACGACCCCGAGCTCGCCGAGGAGCTCGATGAGCTGGGCGGTCGCCTCGGCATGCGGCTGCTGCGCGCTCTCCGCCGCGAACGGCTCGCCGGCCAACTGCCCATAGGCATGGACCGCCTCAGAGAAGGCGTCGAACCGCCCCTCGACCGCCGCCGGGAGCAGTTCGAGCAGCAGCAGCCGCGACAGCTCGGCGGAGATCTCCCGTGGCACCGGCGCGAGGCGTTGGAACGCCTGGCGCTCCGCCTCGCCCGACAGCCCTTCGGCGTTGCGTTCGACGATCACGACACAGCGCCAGGCGCTCGGCAGACGCACCCGCGCGACCATCGGCGAACGCGCTTGGTCGGTGCCGCGGTCGTCCGGGGAGGTGAACCGGCCGGCCTCGACGATCAACCCGCCGCGGGCGAAGCCGTAGAGGCCGACGCTCGAGCGCTTCCCGCGCCCAGCGGCCCGCGCCAGCGTTACCGCGTCGTGGGTCTCGAAGTGCAAGGGCTCCCCCTCGTCGGCGCGCGGACCGCCCCCTTCGCCCCCGGCGAGATGGAGATGACGCATCCCGGCGGCGACGGCGAGGGCGAGCTGCGTGCCGCTGCCGAGGCCGACATGGGCGCGCGGCACCGCCACCACCTCGATCTCGCAGCCCGCGTCGGCCGGCAGATCCCACGATCGGCTGCAGGCATGGGCGAAGCGCAGGGCGCGCTCGACGAGCTGGCCGCGGCCACGGAAGTCGGGGGCATTGCCCATCCGCAGGTGGACCCCCGGGCGGTCGACCATCACGCCGACGCCGCCGAACGAGCGGACGCTCGGCGTTCCGAACGAGAGCATCCCGAGGTGGAGCCGCGCCGGCGTCTTCACCTCGACGAGGCGGCCGGCGGATCGCGGGCGTGGGGAATCGGACGGCATGCGTGTCAGGGGATCGGTCGGTCCGCGCGGGCCCCCGCGGCGGAACCTGAGGAGCCATCAGCGTAGCCGGCGGCGGCGACCGCCGAAACCAACAACGCGAACGCGGCACGTTCGCGCTCCCCCGCCGTCTTGTCGATCGCCATCCGCAGGGCCTCGAGCCGGCGCCCGACCTCCGCCGCTCCGAGCAACGGGAGCCGCGAGACGTGCACGGCCCCCTCGACGACCGCGGCGGTGGCGCGGTTCCAGCCGAAGAACGGCCGCCCCTCGTGGACGTGGACGACCGTCGCGGCGAGCTGCTGGCGCGGCGTCGCCCGGTCGGCGACGCCGACGCGGAACTCGAACGCCCGGCAGCAGTCCTCGATGACCCAGCCCTCGACCGCCACGGCGGGCCGCACCGGCACCGGCACCTCGACCCCGGCGATCAGCCGGGCGAGGAGCAGGCAGTCGTCGGTGACGTGGAACACGCCGACCCCGTCGCGCGCCAGGTGGACGGCGGTCCGGCTGGTCGCGAACGGGAGGAGGACGAGGCTCGTCGGTCGGCCGCGCTGGGCCTCGTCGATCCACGGCCCCATCGGGGCGAGGTGCGCGCCGCCGTCGTCGGCGCGGGTCGAGACGATGCCTTCGAGGACCAGGGGCATGCGATGGCAGACGCAACGCGCCCGCGGGGGCGGGGAGGCGGGTTCGGGGAAGAGGATTCGTCCACCGGAAGCTGGCAGGCGGTGGCCCAGGGAATCGGCCGCCGGATGCGGCCGACGGCGACCCGGGAAACCCTCGGCGTTTCCCGCGGTCGCCACAGTGGACAAAGGCCACGGAGGGCTTTGTCCACCGACAGATAGAATACATGAGGGTTTTCCCGTCGTCGGACCGCCGCCGTGACCGCTTCCCGCGAACGCATCCATTTCGTCACCGGCCGGCTGGCGGAACCGTCGCTGCAACGCGTGCTGGCCGACCTCGGGCCGCGTGTGGGGTTCGATTACAGCGTCGACGTGCTCAACATCACCGTCGCGGCGTTGATGACGACCCCGTGGATCGCCCGGCGGCTGGCCGTGCCGCCGGGCACCGATCGCGTCGTCCTCCCCGGCTCGGTGTCGGGGCCGCTCGACGTCGTCGCCGCGGCGGCCGGTGTCCCCGTGGAGCGCGGCCCGGCCGACCTCCGCCGGCTCGACGAGTGGTTCGGCCAGGCGCGCACCGACCGCGACGGCTACGGCGCCCACGCGATCGAGATCCTCGCCGAGATCAACCACGCCCCGCGCCTGTCCCGCGCCGAGCTGCTCGCCACGGCGCGGCGGCTGGCCGCCGACGGCGCCGACCTGATTGACGTCGGCTGCGACCCCGGCTCGACCTGGACGGGCGTCGGCGACGCGGTGCGGATGCTCGTCGCCGAGGGGCTGCGGGTCTCGATCGACAGCTTCGACCCCGCCGAGGTCGGCGCCGCCGCGGCCGCCGGCGCGGAACTGGTGCTGAGCGTCAATTCCGCCAACGCCGCGGCCGCCGCCGACTGGGGCTGCGAGGTGGTGGCGATCCCCGACGTTCCCGACGATCTCGGCAGCCTCCTCGACACCGCCGACTTCCTCGAGCGCCGCGGGGTGCGTTTCCGCCTCGACCCGGTCCTCGAGCCGATCGGCTTCGGGTTCGCGGCGTCGCTCGGCCGGGCCCTCGAGCTGCGCCGCCGCCGCCCCGAGGCCGCGCTGATGGTCGGGATCGGCAACCTCACCGAGCTGACCGACGTCGACTCGGCCGGGATCAATGTCCTCCTGCTGGGCTTCTGCGCGGAGGTCGGGATCGGCTCGGTGCTGACCACCGAGGTGATCCACTGGGCGCGGTCGAGCGTGCGCGAGTGCGATCTCGGCCGGCGGCTCGTCCACCACGCGGTCACGCGGCGCACGCTCCCCAAGCACGTCGAGCCGGGGCTGGTGGTGCTCCGCTCGGGGCGGCCGCAGGCGCACGGCGACGAGGTCCTCGACCGCCTCGCCGCCGACATCCGCGATCCCAACTTCCGGATCTTCGCCGAGCGCGACGCGATCCACCTCGTCGGCGCGGGGCTGCACCTCGCCGACCGCGATCCCTTCGCGCTGTTCGAGCGGCTCTCGGCCGCGGGGCGGACCGACGTCGATCCGTCGCACGCCTTCTACCTCGGCTACGAGATGGCCAAGGCGGTCACCGCGCTCACGCTCGGCAAGGACTACCGTCAGGACCAGGCGCTCGAGTGGGGCCATCTGACGCGCGCCGAGATCGGCCACGGGCCGTCGCGCGCCGCGGCACGGGCCGCCGCTGCTGCCGTCAGCGCCGCGGCAGCGACCGCCGATCCCCGGCCGGCCGACCCGACACCCTCGCCCCCGGTCGAGGCGACGTGATCCCCCTTCCCTCCGCTCCCCGAATCGTCCGGCGCTGGTCGACGTCGTCCGGCGCCGTGGTCGCCGAATTGGATCCCGGCTGCTCGGCGGAGGATCTGTTCGTCCTCGGCGCCGGTCAGCCGCACCGGCTGTGGCTCGATTCGGCGCGCGTCGACCCGCCCGCCACCGTTCGCACCGAGCAGCCCCCGCCGCGCCTCGGGCAGGCGTCGTTCGTCGCCTTCGACCCGATCCACGTCGTGACGCTGCCGCGCACCGAGGCGACTCCCGCCGCCGCCCAAGCCGCACTGGCCACGGCGGCGGCCGTGCTCGCC
Source organism: Planctomycetota bacterium (assembly GCA_016872555.1). Taxonomy (NCBI): domain Bacteria; kingdom Pseudomonadati; phylum Planctomycetota; species Planctomycetota bacterium. The sequence continues at coordinate 50,478 of VGZO01000021.1, read as the reverse complement.
GACCTCCGCACCGAGACGATCCCCGGCCTGCCGGCCTTTCAGGGAGGTCTGGCTGGGCTGCTCGCCTACGACTTCGGCCTGGCGCTCCAGGGGCTGCCGCTGCCGCCGGGGCAGGACGACGTGCCGCTGGTGTCGCTGGCCAGCTACGACGTGGTGTTCGCGTTCGACCATGACCTCGGCCGGGCCTGGGCGATCTCGCAGGGAGTGCCCGCGCGGGGCCCGGTCGCGCGCCGGGCGCGCGCCGAGGAGCGGCTCGACCGTCTGCTGGCGGCGCTCGGCACGCAGCCGCCGGGGCGCGCGGCCGACGGCCCGACCGCAGCGGCCGTCGCCGGCCATCCCCTGCCGTCGTTCCCGGCGGTCCATGCCAGCCACACCGCGGCGGCCTACCGGGGAATGGTCGAGGAGGCGATCGAGCTGGTCCGCGCCGGCGACATCTTCCAGGTCAACCTCGCCCAGCGCCTCGCGGTGGCGACGCACGTCGATCCGACGCGGCTGGCCTGCGCCGCGCGGGGGGGGAATCCGGCACCGTTCGCCGCCTCGCTCGAGCTCGACGGCCTCCAGGTGGCGAGCATGTCGCCGGAGCGGTTCCTCCAGGTGCGGGGCGGGATCGTGCGGATGCACCCGATCAAGGGGACGCGGCGGGTGATCGACAGCCCCGAGGCCGATCTGTTCGCCGGCGACGACCTCGCCGCCAGCGCCAAGGACCGGGCCGAGAACGTGATGATCGTCGACCTGGTGCGCAACGACCTGTCGCGCGAGTGCACCCCCGAGAGCGTCCGCGTCGAGGCGCTGTGCCGCCTCGAGCGCTACGCCTGCGTGCAGCACCTGGTGTCGATCGTCGCCGGACGGCTCCGCCCCGGGGCGACCGCGCTCGACGCCCTCCGCGCCGCCGTGCCGGGGGGGAGCGTGACCGGCGCGCCCAAGCACCGGGCGTGCGAGATCATCTCCGCCCTCGAGGGCACGGCACGCGGCTGCTACTGCGGCTCGATCGGCTACGTCGGCTTCGACGGCCGCGCCGATTTCAACCTCCTCATCCGCACCCTCGTGGCCCGCGCCGGTTCGCTCGAGTTCTCCGTCGGCGGCGGGATCACGGCGCGGAGCGACCCGGCCGCCGAACACGCCGAGACGCTCCACAAGGCGGAAGGGATCCTCCGTGTGTTGTCGGCCCTCGGCATCGCCGGCGACCGGCCCGGGGAGCGCCCCGCATGATCGTCGTCCTCGACAACCGTGACAGCTTCGTGTTCAACCTCGCGCGCTGCCTGCACCTCCTCGGCGTCGCGGTGCGGGTCGTGCCCGCCCACGGCACGGCCGTCGCCGCGCTCGAGCGGCTCGCCCCCGAGGCGCTCGTGATCTCGCCTGGCCCCTGCACGCCGGCCGAGGCCGGCTGCTCGCTGGAGGCGATCCGCACGCTCCGCGGCCGCGTGCCGATGCTCGGCGTCTGCCTCGGCCACCAGGCGATCGCCGCCGCCCTCGGCGGCCGCGTGGTCCGGGCCGACGAGCCGGTCCACGGGCGCACGAGCCCGATCCACCACGACGGCACCGACCTGTTCGCGGGAATCCCCGACCCGATGGCCGCCTGCCGCTACCACTCGCTCGTGGTCGAGGACCGCACGCTGCCGGCCGGCCTCGCCGTCACCGCACGGACCCCCGACGGCACCGTGATGGCACTGGCCCACGCCGCCGACCGGCTGTATGGCGTGCAGTTCCACCCCGAGTCGATCCTCACCCGCCACGGCTTCCGGCTGCTGGCCAACTTCCTCGACCTTGCCGGGATCCCGTGGCAGGCCGACATCGCGGCGCTCGAGCGCTGGCAGGGCCCCGGACCGGGAACCGGCGCTGCCGATCCGCTTCCCCCGGGTGCAGTCGTCACGTTCTGAAAGACGCCGCGAACCAGGACGAAAACCGCCCAGTCGCCCAGGAATGCGGCAGGAGGTGCGCAGTCACCGGGCGAACCGGTGACAGTCAGCCAACGCCTCAGCCCGGGCACGATCGCCGTCGGACCACCCGCGATCATCGTTTTTCCGCGATTTCAGCCGGTTTTCAGGACCCGTTCGCGATCGCCCGAGGCTGCTGCCGGGATCGCTGGCACGCGGTTTGCAATTCTCGCGGCCGGCGGAAGAGTCCTCGGGCATGAGGCCGGGGGACGAGAGGCGGATGGCGCACGGATCGCGCCGGTGACTTTCTGGTCATGAGGCGGACATGGATTGCTCGAAGTCGGCCCGCGCTGCGGGCCCGTGGGTTCGTGGTGCCCGAGAGGCGACGCGCTGGTGTCTCCCGGTGATGGTCGCGGCCCTGGTCGTGGCCCTGGGAGGTGTGTCGTTCGCCCAGGACGCGGCGCTGGCCGACGCTCCGGCGGCCGCGGCCACTGCCCCTCAGTCACCGTCGATCGACGAGATGGTGCCCAAGCTGTGGATGGCTGCCGACACCGTCTGGGTGCTGATCTGCAGCATGCTCGTGTTCTTCATGAACCTCGGGTTCGGCTGCGTCGAGTCGGGCTTCGCCCGCGCCAAGAACTGCGTCAACATCCTCTCGAAGAACTTCATCGTCTTCGCGGCGACGGCGATCGCCTTCTGGCTGTTCGGCTGGGACGTGATGTTCGGCAGCGGTGACGGCGCGTTCTACGGCAACTCAGGGTCGTTCATGGTCGGGGGTGCCGACAACTCCCCGGCGATGGGCGACCAGTACAAGGGCGTCTACTCGGCGATCAGCTGGGCGAACGTGCCGCTGTGGACGAAGTTCTTCTTCCAGCTCGTGTTCGCCGGGACGGCGGCGACGATCGTCTCGGGGGCGGTCGCCGAGCGGATCAAGTACCACGCGTTCATCCTCTTCAGCTTCCTGATGGCGCTGGTGATCTATCCCGTCACCGGCCACTGGATCTGGGGTTTCGGCTACCTCGCCAAGGAGTGGAACTTCTGGGACTTCGCCGGCTCGACCGTCGTCCATTCCGTCGGCGGCTGGGCGGCTCTCACCGGAGCGATCGTCCTCGGCCCCCGGATCGGCAAATATGGGTCCGACGGAAGGCCGCGGGCGATCCCCGGCCACAACATGACCGCCGCTTTCATCGGCTGCCTGGTGCTGTGGTTCGGGTGGTTCGGGTTCAATCCCGGCAGCACGATGAGCGTGGCCGCCGACGGCGGTGCCCTCGCCAGCCAGGTGGCCGTCAACACCAACACGGCCGCCGCGGCCGCGACGCTGACCGCGACGATCGCCGCGTGGCTCCTCCTCGGCAAGCCTGACATCGGCATGACGCTCAACGGCTGCCTCGCGGGGTTGGTGGCGATCACGGCTCCGGCCGCGTTCACCAACGTGACCTGCTCGGCGATCATCGGCGCGATCGCCGGCGTGCTCGTCGTGTTCGCCGTGCTGGCCTTCGACCGGGCCCGGGTCGACGATCCCGTCGGGGCGACGAGCGTGCACCTCGTCAACGGAATCTTCGGCACGCTGTGCGTCGGACTGTTCACGACGACCGACCTGTCGACCACCGTCCTCACCGGACCGTTCGGCAGCGCGGCCGCCGGCGGCCCGTACGCGGGACTGTTCTTCGGGGGAGGCACCAAGCAGCTCGTGGCCCAGATCGTGGGCATCCTCCTCGTGGGCGCCTACGTGGTCCCGGTGTCGGCGATCTGCTGGCTGATCCTCAAGGCAGTCGTCGGTTTGCGTGTGTCGCCGCAGGAGGAGATCGAGGGGCTCGACATCGGCGAGCATGGCAACGAGGCCTACCACGGCTTCGTCCTCACCCGCGCCGAGTGATCCCGGCCCGGACGAACCAAGCTGGCCGGTCCGCCGCGGCCTGACAAACCAGAAGGGTGCCCCAACGGCCTGGGCGGGCTACCGCCTCGCTCGCCCAGGCCGGGGCATTTTCGCTATCACGCCCGCGGGCTTGCTTCCCCTCTCACGCGCGGCGGAAGCCACCGTTGACCGGGACGACCTGCCCCGTGACGAAGGCCGCGTCGTCGGATGCCAGCCAGGCCACCGCCGCGGCGACGTCTTCCGGCGTGCCCCATCGGCCAAGCACGCTCTCGCGCATCGCCCGGCGCTGCCAGGCCTCGCTCGCCCCCTCGCCCCACGCCGTCCGGATCCACCCCGGGGCCACGCAGTTGACCCGCACCTGTGGTGCCAACGACCGGGCGAGGCTCCGCGTGAACGCCATCACCGCCCCCTTCGACAGGGCGAACAGTTCGCCACTGTCCCCCTCCATCCCGACCTCCACCTGGTCCCAACCGATCGTCACGATCGCCCCACCACGGTGATCGCGCATCCACGCGCCGAGCCCGCGCGCGAGCATGGCGGTGGCGACGACGTCGACGGCGAGCAACTCCTCGAGCTTGCGCGAAAAGGGCCACTGCGCCGCCGCGCCGGTGAGGACGTCGGCCCCCGCCACCGCCACGACGACGTCGATCCCCGGCAGTGCCGCCGTGACCTCCGCGACGAGCCCGTCGGCGGCGCCGGGACGGGCGAGGTCGGCGAGAAACGTGCCCGCATGGAGGGCCGGGTCGGGAAGTGCGGCGACGGTCGCCTCGGCGCCGGCAGCACTGCGGCCGTGGACGGCGACCCGGGCGCCGGCGGCGGCGAGCGCGACCGCCACGGCCCGGCCGATCCCGCGGCTGGAACCGGTCACCAACGCCGTCCGACCGGCGAGCGCGGCCGGGGTGCTCATCGGCCGTCCCGGACGGCGGCGGCGCGCTCCTCGGCCGCACCTCGCAACGGCACGATGAAGCACGCCGCCTCGGCGGCATTACGGACGAGCAACCGCTCGCCGGCGAGGCAGGGGTTGTTCCAGGTCTGACCGTCGAGAGCCGCGAGCCGGGCACGGACCCGCGCGGCCGTCGGGTCGGCGTCGAGGACCACGATCTCCCCCGACTCCGCCTGGACGAGGAGCAGGTCGCCGGCGCGGAGCACCTGCCCCTGCCCGTAGCGGCCCCCCTTCCAGGCGCGGCGGCCGTCGGCGACGGCGACGCACTCGAGGATCCCGTCGGACAGGCCGTAGACATGAGTGCCGTGGAGCACGGTGCTGGTGAACTTGGTCTTCAGCAGGCCGTTGTTGCGCCAGACTTCCTCCACCGTCCAGGGCACGGTGTCGGCCGTGGCGATGCGAAACAGCGCCGCGCCGAGGCCGTAGCCCTTGGAGAGGAGGAAGCGCCGGTCGTCGAGGAACACGGGCTGCGAACAGTTGGCGTCGGAGTTGCTGTGGCCGGGCCATTCGCAGCGCCAGACGGTGGCCCCGTCGGCAGGGTCGTAGCCCGCCACCTCTGCCTCGTTGCCCGACACGATCAGGCGCCGGCCGGCGAGCGTGACGACGATCGGCGAGGCGTAGCCGACCTGCCGGTCACCCGCCGTCCAGCGGCGCGTGCCGTCGGCACGGTCGTAGGCGACCAGCGAGACCGGCCCGTCGGCACGCGGTCCGCCCCCGGGCACGACGACGAGGTCGTCGACGACCAGCGGCGATCCCGCCCGTCCCCAGGTGACGGCCAGGGCGTGGGCCTCGGGGTCGATGCCGAGATCGTCGAGGATGTTCTTCTTCCACACGACGCGCCCGGTGGCGCCGTCGATGGCGTGAAGCCAGCCGGTGGCCCCGGCGGTGTAGACGATGCCGTCGTGGATCGCGGGGGTCGACCGCGGCCCGACGCCCCCGAGCACCGTCTGGTGGCGCGCCTCGACGGCAACGACCCACTCCTCGCTGCCGTCGGCCAGCGCGTAGCAGGCAACGACTTCCTCGGGACCACGCTGCTCGAGGGTCACGGCATGGTCGCAACAGGTGGCGAAGCTGCCCCACCCCGCTCCGATCGGCCGCCGCCACACCTCGCGCGGAGGGCGCGCCTTCCAGTCGGCGTCGAGCGCCACGTCGACCGTGCCGGTGCCGGCCGGGCCGAAGAACCGGGGCACGTCGGTGGCGGTCGCCTCCCAGGCCGGCGCTGCGGCTGCCGGCGCCGGCGACGCCCCCTTCCGCTCGAGGAGAAAGTCGGGCGAGGGCTGCCAGCGCCAGGCGAATTCCGGGACCAGATCCCCGGACACGCGCTCGATCCGGAGCGTCGCGACGGCCGCGGCGACGAGGGCGGCGAGGATGCCGGCGACCGTCCACTTCGTGCGGCGCGGATGGCCGCTGTCGCGGAGGAACCAGCTGACGAGGGCGACGAGCCCGGAAAACGACAGGATCAGCGTGATGATGTTGCGGACCGCGCCGTCGATGAGCGTGCCGAACAGCGTCTCCAGCCAACCGGCCCGCACCAGCGCCACGGCGGCAGCCAGCGAGGCCAGCGTCACCCAGACCCGCGCCGACGGCCACAGCGGACGCGGCAGCGACTCCGGCGCGGGAGACTTCTTGTCGGGACCACGCGTACGCGCTCGGGACACTTCCGGCCTCGTGGCGGGTGGGCGATCGGTCGCCAGCCGGTTCATCCCGGAACCGCGGCCGAATGCGTCGGCAGTGTAGCAGTCGCCCGGGCTCCCCCGGGCGTGTGCGGCCGGTGTGCCGGGCGTGTTGTCCGAGGTCTGCGCGCTGACTAGACTCCGAGGCCCGTGACCGGCGCAGGCGATCGGTCGGTCGCCGCCGAGGCCCGGCGGGCCAGCTGCCTCGGGTGGCCGCTCGGCCGCCGCCCGTCCGGGGTGATCGCCCGACTCCCACATCCGCCGCGGGATCGCGGCCCCAGAGACACGGACGCCGCTCCATGAACCGACCCGGCACGGGCGCTCCGAACCCGCGCCCCGGCGCCGACGCATCCGCGGCGCCCGCAGCCAGCGCCGGCGTCGGCCCGTCGACGACCGCCGTCCACGGTGGTGAGTCCCGCGACAAGCCGGGCAACTCGCTGACCGATCCGATCTTCGCGACGTCGACCTACACCTTCACCGACACCGACTCGATCGTCCGCTACATCGAGGAGAAGCAGCGCCGCGAGGAATACGGGCGCTACGGGAATCCCGGCGAGCGCGTCGTCGAAGCGAAGCTGGCGGCCCTCGAGGGGGCCGAGGCGGCGACGCTGTTCGCCTCGGGCATGGCGGCGCTGGTCGGCGTGCTGATGGCACATGCCAACGCCGGCGACGAGATCGTCTTTTTCGACGAGTGCTACCACCGCAGCCGGGAATTCTGCCGCCGCCACCTGACGCGCTTCGGGGTCGGATTCCGCGAGGTGGCGACCTGCGATTACGACGCGATGGAGGCGGCGATCACGCCACGGACCCGGTTCGTGGTCAGTGAATCGCCGACCAATCCACACCTCTCGGTGGTCGACATCCCGCGCTTCGCGGAGCTCGGACGGCGCCGTGGCGTGCTGACGCTGATCGATGCCACGCTCGGGACGCCCTACAACGTCCGCCCTGTCGAGGCGGGTGTCGACTTCGTCCTCCACTCGGCGACGAAGTATCTCGGCGGTCACAACGACCTGCTCGCCGGCGTGGTCCTCGGCTCGAAGGCGCTGATCGATCCGGTGCGCTACCTCCGCGGGATCATGGGGGGGGTGAGTTCTCCCCACGTCGCCTATCTCCTCGAGCGCGGCCTGAAGACGTTCGCCGTGCGGATGGAACGCCACAACGCCAACGGTCTGGCGGTCGCCCGCTACCTGGAGCGCCATCCGCGCGTCGAGCGGGTCTTCTACCCGGGCCTGGAGAGCCATCCGTTCCACGCCGTGGCGCGCGACTCGATGCGCGGCTACGGTGGTCTGGTGACGTTCCTGCTCCGCGATGCCGACTGGCGGCAGACGGCGGCCGTCGTCGACCGGATGAAGATCGCCCGGATCGGACCGAGCCTCGGGGGAGTCGAGACGCTGATCGAGCAACCGTTGGTGATGAGCTACTGGAACTACTCCCCGGCGGAGCGGGCCACGTTCCGGATACCCGACTCGATGATCCGGATGGCGTGCGGCATCGAGGACGCCGACGACCTGATTGCCGACCTCGGGCAGGCCTTGGCGCTGCCAGGGTGACGGCGCCCGCGCCGGCCGGGTCGCCTGCGGCCGCTTTTCTCCGGCCAGCCACGGTCGCCGCGGCCGATGCCGCCAACCGCCCAGTTTGCCGCTGCGCCGGGGCAGCCCGGTGAAGCGGGGGTGGATTTGTGCATCGCGTCGGTTTTGACGGAAGTTCCGTCCCGGCGGGAGACGATACCGCTGTCGATTGCAGCGACGTTGCCGCGCAGCCGGGATCCGGCGCGCGGGCTGTCGGGAGACCTCCGGCCATGCGTTTTTCCCCCCGCCTCCGATTCGTGATCGCCCTGGCGCTGTCGGCCAGCGTCGTTGAACTGCGTGCCGAGGGCGATGCCGGCAGCGACGGCCTGCGCTGGACGCCCCACCGCCGGTCGCTGGCGGGCGGTTCCGCCGACGAGCAGCTTTCGTCTCGCGACCCGACGACCACCGTCAATGCCACCCGCCCGGCCGCGGCGACCGCTGCAGCGCCGAGCCCGGCGTTGGCACCGAGCGCCGCGGCGGCGAGTGTCGCCCTGCCGGCGGGAGTGCCGGCGGTCGATCTGCGCCCACCGCGGGCCCCGGTCGCGGCCCGTCGGCCGGACCAGCGGCGCGCTCCGGCTGCGGCCGGTTTCGGAGAGAGCTTCCGGCGGGCGATCGATCCGTCGAACCCGGAGGGGATCTTCGGGACCGGCTTCAACCGCGCCCCGCAGGGGGAGGTCGGCCGGCCACTGCTCGGCGACGAGCGGCCGCAGGCCGCCCAGCGCCGCGTGACCCCCGCGACCGGCATCGCTCCGGCCCCGCGCGGCGCCGCGCCGGCGGGGCGGCAGGTTCCGCCGCAGGCCCGTGCCACCCGGCCGCAGCGTCTGGCCCTCAACGCCGACGGGATGCCGTCGGTGCTCTCGCAGCCGACGCCGGCAGCGCCGGCTCCCGCCGCGCAGCCCCTGCCTGCACCCCGCGTGACTGCGGAGTCAGGCGCGCCCTCGATTACCCAGTCGCCGACCCCCGCGCTCCCCGACACCTTCCCGGGCAGCCCCGGCGAGATCATCCTCGAGGATCCCTCGGCCGGCATTCCCTACGCCGACGACGGCGGGAGGGCTCCCGAGTTCTCCGACGGTGCCTACTTCGACGACGGCAGCGGCGGGCCGATGTTCCCGGACGGTGCGATCCTCGATGACGGCACGATGATCGACGATGGCTCGGGGATGATCGGACCCGGGTGGACCGGGGAGACGTTCCTCCACGTGCCGTCGCCGTACGACGACCCGTTCGCCTGTGAGGATGGCGAGCCGTGCGGCTGTCTGCCGTTCTACGAGCATGACGGCCGGATCTGCGCGTTCCTCCGCCGGTTCGGCAGGCCGTACTACGGCTGGCGCTGGTACCGCGACTTCTCCGCCAGTGCCGGCGTGACGTCGTTCCAGAATCCGATCGACCTCGGCCTGCTGGGCAACTACGGCTTCAACGAGTACGTCAACTGGGGCATGCCGTTCTGGAACGCACTCGGCATCGGCTGGCAGGTCGGGGCGCGCGGCGTCCAGTCGGACTTCCAGTCGACGACCGTCCGCCTCGGCAACCAACCGCTGTCCAACGGTGCCCGCAATCAGGTGTTCGTGACGACGGGCTTCTACACGCGGGCCTTCGAGGGGCGCGGCTTCCAGGGAGGCGCCGTCTGGGACTACCTCCGTGACGATCTCTACGACGACGTCGACCTGTCACAGGTCCGTGGCGAGGTGAGCTACGTGTGGGGCTTCCACGAATTCGGCTTCTGGGGTGCCGCCAACACGATGGGGCGGAAGAACGTCGGGCCGCTCGGACTGGTCGACACCGACACGATCGACATCTATGCGGGCTTTTACCGGGTGTTGTTCGGCGATGCCAATGAGCTGAAGGCCTGGGGTGGTGGCACCGGCCAGGGCGACTTCATCCTCGGCTCGCTGGTCCGGGCACCGATGAACCGCAGCCTGGCCCTCGAGGGGACGTTCACCTACCTGATCCCGCAGGCGTCGAAGACGATCCCGCTCAACAGCACCACGCTGCAGGGCTACTCCGGACAGGCGTGGAACGTCGCCGTGAACTTGGTCTGGTACCCGGCCTGCCGCGCCCGGCGCGGTCTGTCGAGCCCCTACCGGCCCCTGTTCGAGGTCGCCGACAACGGCAGCATGATCCGTACGCTGGCACCGGTCCGCTGACGTCGCGCGGACACTGCGCTCGCTACCCGCGGCACGGTCGGTGCATGTCGTCCTCGTGGGAGACCACGGAGAACGCCGCGAGGGCGCCTCCGGCCGCACGGGCCGGCCGGACGAGGGGGCGACGCCGGGCGGCGGGTTTCTGGTATTCTCCAAGGGTTCGACGTCCCGGGAGCTGGGAATTCGCGCCGCGGACCGCGGCTGGCCCCTGGGCCACACGCCGGTTTCCGACCGAACGGCAATCGCCATCACGGCGGCGTCGGACTTCGCAGCGGCGGCGCGGTCGCCGACCGGACGTCTCCGCCCATTTCCGCACGATCAGGAACCCGTTCATGGCCGACCACGACGATCCCTGGGGCTCGCTCGCCGAATCGCTGGGGGCGGCGCCCGCTCCCGAACCGAAGGCCCCACCGCCGGCGGCCCCACCGCAGCGTCCAGCCCCGCCAAAACCGGCTGCTCCCCGCGCGGCGGCCCCGCCGACCGCGGGCGACTGGTCGGGCCTCGACGACGCCCTGGGGCTGCCCCCCGCGCCAGAACCCCCGCCGCGCGCCATCGCGCGACCGGCCGGAGCCGTCGAGGCGCCGCGCACCGAGCCCCGGCCGGAGCCGCGGTCGCTCGAGCGCGACGAACCGCGCCGCGCCCCACGGCGGGAAGGTCGCGACGACGCCCACGAGCGCCGCCCGCGCCGCGGTCCGCCGCGGGCCGACGGACCTGACCGCCGATGCGACGACGACGGCGGACCACGCCCGGTCGTCGAGCGCGACGACGCCCGCGAGGCGTCTGAGCCGGCTGATGCGCTCCGCCCCGGCGGTTCCGACGAGCCGCGCCGCGACGACGAGCGTGGCGACGGGGATGGCCGGCGGCGCCGCCGCCGTGGGCGGCGCGGTGGCCGTGGGCGGCGGTCGGGTGACAGGGCCGAAGGGCCGTCGCGGGCCGAAGCGGTCGGCGGTGAACCGGGCGAAGCCGGAGCGCGTTTCGACCATGACGATCATGACGATCACGACCACGACCGGCACGGTGGGCGTGACGACGGCATCCGCCGCGGTGGCTGGGGGCCGGACGAGCAGCCCGGGGAAGCCCGTGGGCCGGGTGGTCGCGACCGCGCGGTGACCGGCGAATCCCGCCTCGTCGACGCCGATCGCGACGACTGGCGGGGGGGGCGTGACGACGGGCACGACGAGCATCCCGAAGACACCGCTGCGGCGCCCGCGGCTCGCGGTGAATCGACCGGTGAAGACACCCGCGACGACGACGGCCCGCGCCGCCCGCGGCGGCGGCGGGGGCGTCGTGGCGGCCGTGGGCGGTCGGGGCGTGAGCGCCCCTCCGATGGGGAAGGCGTGGCCTGCGAAGCACGGCCTCCTGCCGGCGATGACGGCGGTGACGACGAACCGCTGCCCGCCGGCTACGGCGTCCGGCCTCGAGCCCCGGAACGGCCGGAGCCGGCCGGTGAAGCACGGCCGGGGGATGGCGGCGAGGCGGGCGAGCGCCGCGGCCGACGCCGGCGCGATCGACGCAGTGGCGAAGCGACCGGTGACTCCGGCCGCCCCGGTGAACGGACCGCGGCCCGGTCGGGGGACTCGGCGACCGACGGCGCCGACGGCGGTCGGCGACGGGGAAGGCGGGGACGCCGGCGCCCGGGCGAAGTCCGCGGCGAGGGGGCGCGTTCGAGCGGCTTGCATCGTTCTCGACGCGACGACTTTGCTCCGGTCGCCGGAGGCCGCGACGAGGATGACGAGGGGCTCGAGTACCTCGGCATCGAGGACGGCGACGCCGCCCCGCGGCGGGCTTCGCGGCAGGATGCCCACGATGAGGACGACGTCCTCACCGAGAGCGGCCTCGGGTCGGTCCTCGACGTTCCCAGCTGGGTCGAGGCGATCGGCATCGTGATCGCAGGCAACCTCGACGCCCGAAGCCGGTCGCCGCGCGGCGACGACCACGATCGGGGCCGGTCGCGTGGTGGCCGCTGACCACCGTCACTTCATCGAGATCGCACGGGCCAGCGGCCGCAGGATCTGGTTGACGACGCATTCGTCGACCACCTGGAGGCCGACGCGAAACAGCCTGTCGAGTGCCTCCCCGTAGCCGCCGCTGCCGTCGGGCTGGCGGGGATCGAGACTTCCATACTGCCGCGCGGTGACGTACACGCTCAGCTGCTCCTCCGAGAACTCGCCGGTCCGCACCTGGAAGGCATTGGTCCGGGTCTCGGTGCTGACGCGCACCTGCACGCGGCAGTCCTCGTCGACGGCCACGGTCAGTGACGGCTCGTAGTTGATCACCCGGCAGCCCGGCACCTCGGCGACACGATCGAGTGCCGGACCGACGCCGAGGGCCTCGGCGAGCAGCGCGTTGTGGTTGCCGCGGAAGGCGAAATCGAATCCGAACAGCAGATCGAGCGCTTCGCAGTCGAGCGGGCTCACCGACAGCAGCGCCGGCGCGAGGTCGAGGACCAGCCGGTGCTGATCGAGAGCCGATTCGAGGGAGGACGGGTTGACCTGCCCGGAACAGAGCCGCTTGGCCTCGACCGCGGCCCAGCGGTAGCGCCCCTGATCCTTGTCTTCCTCGAGCACGAAGTCGCGTTTGTCGCGGCAGTAGAACTTCCGCATCGTCGGATACTTCTTCTGCAGACACTCGAAGAAGTGGAGGACCGTCTCCCGCTGGCCGGGAAGTTCCATCTCCGTGGCCAGGTTCATGTTGACGTAGAAATCGTCCGCCAGCGACGCATAGGGCGTCATGCGATGGATGCTCCTCGAACCGTGAACAGTTCCTTCGAGTATACGATCGCGGAAAACAATCGACCAAAACCCGATCGGCCGCCGAGCACTGGCACGATCGCCGCCCGGGTGGCCATAATCAGCTCCCTGCCAGTCACCCCGCCCTCCACGCCGGCCCCATGCCCGCCCCACTCCCTCCGACCGACAGGCCACGGCCTGCCCAGGCTGCCCCCGCCATCGCACCTGTTGATGCGCCGCTGTCGGCCGACAGGCTGTCGATCGAGCGCCGCGGCGACGCGATCGTGGTCCGCGTCCGCTCCGAGGGGTGCGGGGCCGATCGGCTTCCGGACGCCGTGTTTTCGTTCCGCTGCGGCGACCCGCAATATGCCCACTGGGCGAGCCGTCTCCCCGCCGATGAGCCGGACAGCCGCTCTCCGCCTGCAGGCCGCGGCTGAACTCCCAAAGCCCGATCAGCCGATGGCCGCAAGCACGGTGGCCGACGGCCTCATCAGAGCGGTCACTCGCCGGAACGGGAACTGGCGATCAGCGAGATGAACTCGCGGTTGCTCTTGAACTTGGCGAGCTGCTTGGTGAGCTGCTCCATGGCGTCGACATGGTGCATGCTCGACAGCGTCCGCCTGAGCATGTTGACGGCGTGCAGCGTGTCGGGGTCGAGGAGCTTCTCCTCGCGTCGGGTGCCCGACTGCGAGATGTCGATCGACGGCCAGACCCGGCGATCGGCGAGCTTCCGGTCGAGCACCAGCTCCATGTTGCCGGTGCCTTTGAACTCCTGGAAGATCAGCTCGTCCATCCGGCTGCCCGTGTCGACGAGAGCCGTGGCGACGATCGTCAGTGACCCCCCCTCCTCGAACACGCGCGCGGTCGCGAACAGCTTCTTGGGGATGTCGAGGGCCTTGATGTCTACGCCGCCGGACATGGTTCGACCGGTGTTCCCGACCCACTTGTTGAAGGCCCGCGCCATCCGCGTGATCGAGTCCATCAGCAGGAACACGTCCTTCCCCGCCTCCGCCATCCGCTTGCAGCGCTCGATCACCAACTGCGACAGCCGGACGTGGCTCTCGACGTCGCAGTCGAGGCTGCTGGCGAGCACCTCTCCCTTGACGGTGCGGCGCATGTCGGTGACTTCCTCGGGGCGTTCGTCGATGAGGAGCATCACCAGCGAAAGATCGGGGTGATTGGCGGACACCGCCTGGGAAACCTGCTGGAGGAGGACCGTCTTGCCGGTCCGCGGCGGAGCGACGATCAGTGCCCGCTGCCCCTTCCCCAGTGGCGTGAGCAGGTCCATGATCCGCGTCGTCAACGGCTGCTGGCCGGTCTCCAGACGAAGCCATGTCTCGGGGTTGATCGGCGTCAGCTGATCGAACGTCTTGACCTTCGGGTACTCGTCGGGCGCCATTCCCTCGACTTCGAGGATCTCGCGCACGCGCGGGCCCTGCTGGCGACGGCCCGGTTGGACCATCCCCTTGATGAACACGCCTTCGCGGAGACGGAACCGCTCGATCATCGTTCCGGGCACGAACGGATCGGTCCGTTCCCGGGTGTAGTTCGTCTCGGCGCTGCGGAGAAACCCGTAGCCGTTGGGGTGCATCTCGAGGACACCCGCGCCGGGCTGGAGCGGAATCGGCTCGCCGTTCTCGGCGACCTCCGGTTCGGCATCCGGGGCGCGCATCCCCTCGCCGTCCATCCCGACGGCGCCGGCACCGCTGACTGACGGCCCACCGCCGCCGCCACCGCCGCCACGGCGATAGCGACCGCGTCCACGGCGACCGCCGTAGCCATGGCCTCCCGGTCCGCCCCCACCAGCACCACCTGGAGCACCACCTGGAGCACCACCTGGAGCACCACCTGGAGCACCACCTGGAGCACCACCTGGAGCACCACCTGGTCCGAACTGGCCGGGCTGACCGCCCCCCATGCCCTGACGGCCATGCGACCGTGAACGCCTCCGCTTCGACATGTCTTCAGCACATCCCTCGGGAAAACCGAACTCTCGACACACGACTCGCCACCCGCGGCGGCGCTCGCTGGACCGTCGGCACCACCCGCCGAACTGCTCTAAGTCCCGAGGAAATTCGTGCCGACACCGGTCGGCACCGGTTCCCCGGGGTGTGGACTCGTCCCGGATCCAAAAGATCCGGGATCACCGTGCTCGGGATCGTCGGGACCGGAGGGCGAACGCCCCATCCGGTCCCACTGCCCGCTCCATCGGGCGTTCCCCTTCGCTCGTCGGATCGATCTCCCTCCCCGCCTCCCCGTTGGGTCTGCGGGGGTCGCAAACCGTCATCCGGTGGCTCCACGATCTCCCTTGCCCGCGGAGCACCGGCAGACTTGCCGCACCAGCATCGGCTAACGCTTCAGGACGCAGGCGGCATCCCGAAAAGGACTCCCGCCCGCCGGAGCATGCGCCACCTCCGTCGATGGCCGAACCGCCAGGAACGCGTCGCGAACCACCTGGCTCCCGTGGCATGCAGTGCGAACCGACTGGTCCACACTGGCGGATCCCGGCCGAAAACGGTCAGGATTCAGAACCACAGAAAGGCGAGGCTCCCGAAACGAGCCTGGACGAACGAACGAAAAGCCCCTGGACAGAGTGCCCTGTCACGAAGGGCCAGAGGGAAACGATCTCCTCTGGAACCCGTGCCGGAGCTTCCGAACGATGCTCGCGGGGACTGAGAACAGCCGCGTGGGATCGTTCGCCTGGCACCCTGTCTTGGCGAGCGGATTCGAGGCGGTGATATAAGCCTCTGTTCACCCCTTCACCATTGGTCGGTAGTATCCGCAGCCCCGCCGGCGGTGTCAAGGAGTCCACTTCCCCCGCCTGGCTGGGCCCGCCTGGTTTCTGCAGTTCCCCAGGGTTTCCAGGGAATTTACCCAGGATTCCGCCCGGCCATCGGCCCGGGCATTTCGACGCAACAGGTGCGATCCGAACGACCGATACAACCGGCCGGGGAGCGCCTCATGGCGTCTATCCCCACCGATCGCCCCTAGCCGAGAGCCAGTCCCATGCCAGTCCGGTGGTTCACCTGGGCCCGCCACTCCCGGCGGGTCGTCGGCACCTGGATCGCCGTGGCGACAGCGTTCGCCGGCCAGGCTTGGGCCGACATCCCATGGCACACCAACCTCGCCGGTGCCAAAGTCGCCTCGTCCGTCAGCCAACGGCCGGTGCTGGTGGTGTTCACGGCGGCATGGAGCGAGCCGAGCGTGGCCCTGGACTCGACCGCCCTGGCATCGCCGGAGGCGGTCGCGCTGCTCACTGCCTGCTACGAGCCGGTCCGTGTCGACGTCGATGCCGACCCCGGGCTCGCCCGGGCGATGGGGGTGGCCCACCTTCCGACCGCCTGCGTGATCGACCGCGATGAGCGCGTCGTCGCCCGCTTCGACATTCCCGCCGCGCCGACGGCCTTCGTCGCCGCCGCCGGTCGCGCGGTGCAGCAGGCGGCCCTGGCCACAGCTGCCACCGCCCCGGTCGCCCCGACCGGTGCCGGCCCCGCCGCGCCGGTCCCGACGGCTAGTGCCGTCGCACCCCAGCCCTCGGCGCCGGCCGCGCCCGCTGCCGACCAGACCCCGGCATTGGCCGCAAGCGCACCGGCGTGGCCTGCCGAGAAGGTGACGCGGCCGATGACGGCCGACGGCAAGGCCCCGGCGCTCGCGAGCCAGATCGAGCCTCCGGGAGCGGCCTCGACCACGCCCGCGGCGGAATCCACGGCAGCGGCCACTGTGGCCCCCGGCCCCTGGCTCGGTCAGTCGGCCCCCGCGGTTCCCCCGACACAGCCCCCGGCGAAGTCCGCGACGCGACTGCCGGCCTGGGATTCGTTTCAGCGGTCGATCACCGGTCTGTTCACCCGCCCCGAGAGCGCCACCAAGCCGGCGACCTCCGTCCCCCCTCCGACGCCCTCGCCGGTCGCACCGGCCGGATACACCGCGACCGACGCCGGTGTCTCGATGCCCGTGGGACTCGACGGCTACTGTCCGGTGAGCGTGATGGACAAAGGCACGTGGGTCGAGGGGCGGGCCCAATGGGGTGTGCGTCACCGCGGACGGACCTATCTGTTCGCCGGACAGGCCGAGCAGCAAACCTTCCTCGCCGCCCCGGACCGCTACGCTCCCGGGCTGTCGGGAGACGACCCGGTGCTGGCCTTCGACTCGGGCCGCAAGGTCCAGGGGCAGCGCCGCTACGGGATCACGTACCAGTCGCGGATGTATCTGTTCTCGTCCCCGGAAACGCGCGACACCTTCTCCGCCGATCCGACGCGGTACACCGCCCGGGTCACGGTCGCCGAGCGTCCTGCCGCCGAGCGCACGATCGTCCGCTGACCGGCGGCTCGCCGGTGCCAGGCGCTGTCACCGGGCGGCACGCGGCGACCGCTCCGCCGATCACGCCCGGGCGAGCTCGTCGAGCCAGCCGCGCGCCCGGCCGATCGCGGCATCCCACGCCCTCCGCCGCCGCGCCCGCGTCGTCTGATCCTCGACGGGGGTGAATCGGCCATCGAGCTGGGCGGCGCCGCGGACGTCGTCGTGGCTCGCGTACAGGCCGACGGCCAGGCCCGCCAGCAGGGCGGCTCCGAGGGCCGTCGTCTCGCGGACGACCGGGCGCTCGACCGGAATCCCGAGCACGTCGGCCTGGATTTGGAGGAGCATGTCGTTCGCGCTCGCCCCGCCGTCGACGCGCAGCCGGTCGAGCGGTTGACCGCTGTCGGCCTCGATGGCGGCGACGACGTCGCCGACCGACAGCGCCATCGCCTCGAGCGCCGCCCGGGCCACGTGCCCGCGACCGGTGGCCCGCGTCAGCCCGATCATCATCCCCCGCGCCGACGGATCCCAGTGGGGCGTGCCCAGGCCGGTCAGCGCCGGCACGATCACCAGCCCCCCGGAGTCGGGCACGCTGCGGGCGAGCTCCTCGACCTCGGCGCTGGTGCGGATCAGGCCGAGGCCGTCGCGGAGCCAGCCGACGAGCGCCCCGGCGATGAACACCGACCCCTCCAGGGCATAGGCCGGTGGCGCTCCGGGCCCCGCACCGCAGGTCAGTGTCGTCAGCAGACCGCGCCGGCTGTCGACGCGCCTCGACCCGGTGGCGGAGAGGAGGAACGCCCCGGTGCCGTAGGTGTTCTTCGCCGCCCCGGGGCCGAAGCAACCGTGGGCGTAGGCGGCCGCCTGCTGGTCGCCGGCACAGCCCCGCAGCGGGATTGGCGCGCCGAACCACTCCTCGGCCGACTCGCCGAACGAGCCGCTCGAGGGGCGGACGTCGGGGAGGATCGCCGGCGGGATGCCGAAGATGGCGCACAACCGCTCGCTCCAACGGCGCTCGTCGATGTCGTAGAGTAGCGTCCGCGACGCGTTGGTCGGGTCGGTGGCGTGGACGCGGCCCCCCGTCAGACGCCAGACGAGGAACGAGTCGATCGTCCCGAACAGCACCTCGCCGCGCTCGCAGGCCGAGCGGAGGCCGGGGATCGTCTCGAGGAGATGGACGATCTTCGTCGCCGAGAAATAGGGATCGAGCACGAGCCCGGTCCGCTTCCTGACCTCGTCCTCGACGCCCGCGGCCCGGAGCCGGGCGCAGACCGGGGCCGAGACCCGGCTCTGCCAGACGATCGCCGGCGCCACCGGCCGGCCGCTCGACCGCTCCCAAAGGACGGTCGTCTCGCGCTGGTTGGTGATCCCGATGGCGGCGACCGCATCGGCGCCGAGCCCCGCGCGGCCGAGGGCCTCCCGGGCGCAGCCGAGCTGCGTCCGCCAGATGTCCTCCGGATCGTGCTCGACGATTCCCAACTCGGCGCCCCCCGAACCGTAGTGCTGGGGAAACTCCTCCTGGGCCATCGCCACCGGAATGCCCGCGGCGTCGAAGACGATCGCCCGGCTCGAGGTCGTCCCCTGGTCGAGCGCCAGGACATGCCGCGCGGTGCCACTCATCAGCCCCTCCTGTCAGGTTGCCGGCCGTCGATCACCCGCTTCCCGTAGCGCCGTTCGAGATCCGCCACGAGCGGCCCGACCTCGTCGGCTGCCCCTCCGCCCCGTTCCGCGGCGAGCACCGCGGCGACCCCGTCGAGCGTCGTGCGGTGCAGCGGGCTGTCGAAGAGGAGCATCAGCCGCCGCTCCACCAGATCGGCCAGCGACCGGGCCCACTCCCGGCAAACGCAGTATCGCACGACCGCCGCCGGCAGGTGGGTGGCCGGGAGCAGCGCCGGCCCCGGCACCGGACCGCCGGCCACCGCGGCCGGCGCCAGCGCACCGAACAGCGCGACGGTCCGCTCGGCTGCCGCCTCGAGGCCGGCCCCCGCGGGGACCCCGGCGGCGATCAGCCCGGCGCGCGTCGCGGCGACCAGGGACGCCGTGCCGCCGGCGGCCGGGGAGCCGGGCAGCGGGCGGTCGCGTGAATCACCCTCCACCTTCCGGCCGAGCGTGGCGAGGATCTCACGGGCCGCCGATTCGGCAAGGCTCCGGCAGGTGGTGAGCTTGCCGCCGACGATCGACCAGGCCGGCAGCGCCGCGCGGGGGTGGCGGACGAGCATGTGGCGGCGTGTGATCCCGGCGGGCGCGCCCCGCCCTCCCGCCGGGAGCGGACGGACGCCGCAGTAGTGCTGGACGACGTCGTCGGCAGTCGGGGCATGGTCGGGAAACAGCCGCCCTGCCGCGGCCAGGAGGTAGGCGATCTCGGCCGGCTCGGCGTGCGCCTCCCAGGGGTCTCCCTGCCAGGGGATGTCGGTCGTGCCGACCAGCACCAGACGCGGGCCGAAGGGAAGCACGAACACGGGCCGGCCGTCGGCCGCCTCGGCGTAGACGCCGTGGTCGGCGAGGGCGGCGTGGAGCGGGGCCGAATCGATCACCAGATGGCTACCCTTCGTGCCCCCCACGAGACGCCCGTCCGCCTCGAGGCCGCGGAGCGGGCCGGCGAGCGCGGCGTCGACCCAGGCCCCGGTGACGTTCACCACGGCATCGACCGCCATCCGCTCGCCGAATCCTTCCCGATCCTCGAGGTGCACCGTCGCGTCGGATCCGATCCGCGTTGCGGTATGGGGGAGGATCCGGCACGAACGCCCCGCGGCCGCCGCCGCCGCCGCCGCGTCGACGAGCAGCTCGACCGTGAACCGCTCGGGGAATCGGAGTTGCGCATCGACGTACACCTGCCCGCGCGGAAACCGCGCCGTGTCCACGGCGGGCAGTCCCGCCGTGCCCGGCCGGACCCGGCGGTGGCGCGGCCAGCCCCCGCCGGAAAGCAGGTCGTACAGCGACAGTCCGAGACCGACGGCGATGCTGCCCCGCCCACGTGGCCCGCTCCAGCGCCGCGCCAGCCCCTCCCAGCCGACGATCCGCGCGGCGGCCGCGGCGACGCCGCCCCACCGCCCCTGGACCGGGAGGTAGAACGGCAGTGGTTCGACGAGGTGCGGCGCGAGCCGCACCAGACGGGCCCGTTCGGCGAGGCTCTCGCGGACCAGCGACACCTCGCCATACTCGAGGTACCGCAGCCCACCGTGGATCAGCCGCGTCGACCAGGCCGTGGTCCCGGCGGCGATGTCGTGATCGTCGGCGACGACCACGTTGCACCCGGCGAGGACGAGCTCACGGGCCAGCGCCGCGCCGTTGATGCCCGCCCCGACGACGAGCACGGTCGGTCGATCGGATCCAGGCATCGACCGCTCCCTCCGTGACCGTGGCCCAGGGACCGTTCCGGCCTGCCGACGCTCCGCGAGCGGGAATATACTCGCGCCGTCGCGGGCCCGGGTGGGCACCGCCCCGCCCGCGCGAGGATCGGCTTTCCATGGCGCGATTGGGACCGGCCAGGGGAACGGCAGAGCGTTGCCGGTGGTGGCTGGCGCCGCTCGTCGGCTGGCTGGCCGTGAGCGCCGGCGGAGACGCGCACCTCCGGGCCGACGGTCTCGACGACCCGGTCTCGGGCGCCTGGACCGCGGTCCCGGTCGCCGACCTGGCCCGTACCCTCGCAGAGCGTTGTGGCCGACCGGTGATCATCGATCGCCGTGTCGACCGGACGATCGCCGTCGACCTCGCGGCCGACGACGAACCGATCGCCAGTCTGCTCGCCCGCCTCGCCGCCGCCGCCGGGGCCCGCGCCGTTTCCCTCGAAGCCGTGATCGTCTTCCTTCCCCCGGCCGACGCGCTGCCCGTCGCCGCCGCCGAGAGGCGCCGGGAGCGCGACATTCGCGCGCTGCCCGGGGCGCTGCGGCGCCAGGCGCTCGCCGCGGCTCCCTGGTCGTGGCCCGACGGCGCGGTGCCGCGTGACCTCGTGCGTGACGAGGCTGCCGCCGCCGGAATCGCCCTGGTGGGGATCGACGACGTTCCCCACGACCACTTCCGCGCCGCCGCGCTGCCCCCGCTGCCGCTCGCCGAGCGGCTCGATCTGATCCTCCGCCAGTTCGATCGGCGCGTCGACTGGAGCACCCTCCCTGCCGACTCCACGGCCAGACCGCTCCGGCTGCCGATCGTCGCCCTCGGCGACGGTCTCGAACCGACCGGCCGCGACCGGCCGCCGCGCGAGCCGCTGCGACCATCGGGCGAGCGCCGCCCCGCCGCGGCGCGCGACCCGGCCCACGACCGGTTCACGCTCCGGGCCGAGGCCCCGCTCGGCGAATTGCTCGCGGCGGTGAGCGCACGCCTCCGCCTCGAGCTCGTCCTCGACGACGCGGCGCTGGCGGCGGCCGGCGTGCCCCGGGGACGGATCGTGCGCGTCGATGTCCGCGACGCCACCCGCGACGAGCTCCTCGACGCGATCCTCGGCCCGCTGGGGCTGCAAAGCCGGATCGTCGAAAAACGGCTCGAGGTCGGCGCCGCGGGCAAGCCGTGAGCGGGCGCGCCCGCAGCGAGCGGCCGGCCGGCCCTCAGCCGCCGCTGCCTGAAGCCCGTGACTGGACCGCGTCGAGGTTGCGGCGGGCGGCTTCGAACGACGGGTCGATCACCAGCGCCCGCTGGAACGACGTCGCCGCGTTGGCGTACTCGCGCTGCCGTGCCTGGGCGACGCCGCGGTTGAACCAGGCGGTGGCATCGGCCGGATCGCGCCGGATGGCGAGCTCGAAGTCGGTCTCCGCCTTGTCCGGCTCGCCGACGACCAGGTAGGCCAGCCCGCGGTTGAGGTAAGCGTCCATCACGCTGCGGTCCTTCTGGATCGCCGCGGAATAGGCCACGATCGCCTCGCGGGGGCGGTCGAGCTCCATCAGCGTGAACCCCTTCCACATCTCGGGCATCGGGTCGTCGAACGACAGACCCGACGCGTCGTCGAAGTCCTCGAGCGCGATCCGGTATTCACCGAGGCGAAACCAGGCGATCCCACGACGGAACAGGAGCGAGGGGTCGAACTCGTCGACTTTCAGACCGTTGGAATAGGAGACGATGGCGCCCTTGAGGTCGCCGAGCCGGCGCCGCACCATGCCGAGGGCGAGATGCGCGACGGTGCTCTTCGGGTCGGCGGCGACCGCCTTTTCGAGGACCGCAGCCGCGTCGCGGTAGTTCTTCGCCTTCTCGAGTTTCTCGGCCTCGACGAGGAACGGCTCTGCGGGCGACTTCGTCTGGGCCCCCATCCCGTCGAGGAGGTCGTCTCCCGCTTCGGGAAACGGCAACGGCAGCGCCCGTTCGCGACGGCCCCGGTCAGCGGCGTCGTCTTTCGGGGTCAACGGTCGTCCGGCGGGCAGTTCGGGGGGCACCGTCGGGGCGTCGGGGATCGGCCGCGGCGTCGGCGTCTCCGGCCGTGCGGTGCCGGGAGTCGCGGGGCGCGGCCGACCGGTGCCGAGCGGATTGAGCTCGTCCGCGAAGGGATCGTCTTCGGCACCCCCTTGCCGGGACTTCGGGGCGTTGGCGCCCTGCTGCGCGGCGATGGCCCGATCCGAAGCTGCCGCGAGAATGGCCAAGGCGACCAGACCGGCATTGCGGGCGCCGAGACGAAGACGAAACCACCGGGGGGCCATGGGATACGGATTCCGGGGGGAGGACGGGTCGGACCTGACGATGGCCGCGAGCATACCTTCGCCCATCCGGTGGATCGACCGCCGCGGGGTGCGGCGTCCACCCGCCCGGCGCGCGGTCCACCAACCCGCTTGATCGGTGCCGTCGGTCCCCCCGCACCGGCGCCGCCCGGACCTCGTCGGGAAGCCGCACTCCGCCCGCTGGCCTCAGGATGACGCCAGCAGGCCTCCGAGCCGCTCCTGGATCCCGTCGCGGATCGGCCCCTTGAACAGCAGGGCCGTGCCCGGGAGGTCGACTTGGACCACCAACTCGGCCACCTGGACCTCGAGGTTCCCGCGGATCTTCAGGCCGCGGACCACCAGGAGGAAGGCAAGCCGGTCGGCCTCGTCCCAGCTGGCGTCGAGATCCCCGAGCGAGTCGCCGAAATCACTCCGCGCCGACGCCAGGGCCGAGTCCAGCCGGCGCCGCACCTCGACCGGATCGAGCGAGTGCGGCACGCGTACTTCGAGTGTCTTCACGATCACGTCTCCAGAGTTTCCAGGCCGTCCCTGCCGTCACCTCGACCGGGGGTCGGCCCCGGCGGTGACGGCCGAGCACCGGCGCGCCCGCGCTGCGGCAGTGACCGCGGCACGCACGAGCCCCTCGTTCACGACCCCCAGACGACCCCCACAGCATACGGCGGTCCGCAGCCCGACGAGCGCTGCTCCGATCGCCACCGCTGCCGGTAGGTCGTCGAGCGTGAGGCTGCCGGCGAGCACGACCGGCAATCGCGCTTTGCGCGCCGCGTCGATCCAGCCCGCGAGCGATGCGGCAGCCGCGCCGGCCATCACGCTGCCCCGCGACTTGTCGGCCGTGTCGATCAACAGCCAGCGGCAGCCGAGCCGCGCCGCAGCCGCGACGACGGCGCGGGGATCGGGCGCCACCGCCACCTCGTGGTCGGCATAGGCGACCGCGACCGGCGCCGTCGCCGTCCCGAGCCGGGCGAAGACCGTGGCCAGGTCGCGCTCCCACGCCTGACGGTCCATGCCGGCCAACCCGACCTTGACGGCGGCGGGGGGCATGGCACCGGCGAGGGCTGCGACGACGTCGTCGAACCGACGAGCGAGGGCCGCGGGGCCATCCGCCAATTCACCGAGCGCGACCGTCCAGGGAACCGCTCCCGCGACGGCGCGGCCGACCGCTGCGACGGTCTCGGGCGCTGCGCAGCCGAGAGGCCCATGGCGCGGCTCCTTGACGTCGATCACCGCCGCGCCGCCGGCCAGCGCCGCGCGGGCCTCTTCGGAATCGCGCACGCTGACCAGCACGCCGCCGTTCATCGCGCCTGCTCCGCAGGCCGCGGTGCACCGAGGACGTCGCGCCGCGCCTCGACGAGCAGCCCCGACAGCCGCCGGGCGAGGTCGACCGAGAGCGGCTCGCACCACCGCCCGTCGAGGACCACCGCCCCGTCCTGC
This sequence comes from Planctomycetota bacterium, assembly GCA_016872555.1. NCBI lineage: Bacteria > Pseudomonadati > Planctomycetota > Planctomycetota bacterium. The sequence goes on along the minus strand of VGZO01000021.1, from coordinate 26,314 downwards.
CATCGCCCCCACGCGCCCGGCGCGTGGCCTCCCGGAGCGGCAGTGCCGGCGGCGGGAGCGCCTTCGACGAGCGCCGCACACGCCGCCGCGTCGCGCTCGGCGCAGCGGATCACGAGCGTGCCGACGCGATGCGTGGCGGGGGACGCCGACGGCTCCCCGGCGAGCGCGTCGGAGCCGAGGAAGAAACACTCCACCGTGGCGACCGGCAGATCGGCCGTGCGCCCGGGCGCCACCCGCACCCGCAGCCGGTCGCCGCGGCGTTCGACCCGCGGCAGCAGCGCTGCCCGGGCGATGATGCCGACCGCGGTGGCGAGCACCGCTGCCAGCGCCGCCGCCCCAACCGCCGCCCCGCTCCACGGCCCGAACGGCGGCCAACCCGCCAGCCCGGCGACGAGCAGCCACACGATCGCCAACCCACCCCACTGCGCCGCGGCAGCGAGCCACACCGGCCGGGGGTTGGCCCGCAGCCAGACGGTCGAGCCGCCTTCCGCGCGCGGCGCAGGGGGCGTACCATCCTGGCCGGCGGTCGCGTCGCGATCCGTCATCGACCCCTTCCCGCACGCCCACTGCCGCTCGCCCGAGCCATGACCGCCACACCTCCGCCCACCAGCGACGCCTCCGCCGCTTCCGGTTCCGATTCCGGTTCCCGTCACGCCGCGGCGTCGGGCAGCGCCGGCGTGCTGGCGGGGCTGGTCGCGGTCCTCGTGGCCTATGCCGCGGCGGCGCTGGTCGGCTGGCCCCAGCATGGTCGCGACTTGATCGTCGCCGCACAAGCCGCCCACGGCCACGCTCCGGCGGCCGACGGCGATCACGGCGCCGATCACGGCACCGCGGCCGCTGCCGGGCATGCCGCCGCCCCGCCGCTGTGGACGGTCGTCCCGTTCGTCGCCCTGCTGGCCGCGATCGCGATCTTCCCGCTCACCCCCGCCCTCTCCCACAGGTGGGAACACAACTCGAGCAAGCTCGCCGTCGCCGGCGCGCTCGGCCTGGCGACCCTGGCGTTCTACTTGTTCCTCCACCGCCATCCGGTCGACATCCACTTCCCGGCCCATGCGGTCGCCGCCCCCGCGGCCGGCGGGCCTTCGTGGGGGATCGGCGGCGCGGTGCTCGCCAACGCCCTGTTGGCGGAATATGTCCCGTTCATCACCCTGCTGTTCGCGCTGTTCGTGATCACCGGCGGCGTCCGCATCGAGGGGGATCTCGTCGCCACTCCAAAAGTCAACACCGCGTTCATCGCCGCCGGCGGCCTGCTGGCGAGCTTCGTCGGCACCACCGGGGCGGCGATGCTCCTCGTCCGCCCGCTGCTCGACACCAACAGCGAGCGGCGCCACGTCGCCCACACGCTCGTGTTCTTCATCTTCGTGGTCTGCAACTGCGGCGGCCTGCTCCTCCCGATCGGAGATCCGCCGCTGTTCCTCGGCTACCTGGAGGGGGTCGACTTCCTCTGGACGCTGTCGCTGTGGAAGCCGTGGCTGGTCACCAACGGCCTGTTGCTGGCCATCTACTGGGCGTGGGACACGTTCTTCGCCCACCCGCGCGAGTCGTTCGGCGACATCCGCCGCGACGTCCGCGCCGCCACGCGCCTGCGGATCTCGGGATTGTGGCCCAACGCGCTGCTCCTCGCAGCCGTCGTCGCCGCCGTCGCCCTCCTCGACCCGTCGAAGCCGCTCCCCGGGACCGCGTGGCATCCCTGGGTGTTCCTCCGCGAGGTGATCCTCGTGGCGCTGGTCGCGGCGTCGCTGGCCTTCGGCAGCGCCGACATCCGCCGGCGCAACGCCTTCACCTACGGGGCGATCCTCGAGGTGGCGGCGCTGTTTCTCGGGATCTTCGTCTGCATGCAGCCGGCCCTGGCGATCCTCGCCGAGCAGGGGAGCCGGCTCGGGCTCGATTCGGCCCGCTCGTTCTTCTGGGCCACCGGCATCCTGTCGAGCATGCTCGACAACGCTCCCACCTACCTCGTGTTCTTCAAGGCGGCCCAGGGCCTCGCCGCCGACGGGCCGACGGTCGCCGGCGTCGAGGTCGGCCGGCTGGCCGCGATCAGCCTCGGGGCCGTGTTCCTCGGGGCGATGACCTACATCGGCAACGGGCCGAACTTCATGGTCAAGGCGATCGCCGAGCAGTCGGGCGTGCGGATGCCCAGTTTCTTCGGGTACCTTGTGTACAGCTTCGGCGTGTTGCTGCCGATCTTCGCCCTGGTTTCGTTCCTGTTCCTCTGACGCCGCTCCTCCCCCGCCCCCGTTGCCGGCCGACCGGATCCCGTCACCCGGGACCGCGACGCCGCCCTCATGCCAACCACCCCCGGCAGTTTCGAACACGTCACCACCGCGGCGGGCCTCGACCGGCTCGTCCGCCGTCTCGCCGACGAGGCCCATGTCGCCTTCGACACCGAGTTCGTCTCCGAGCACACCTACCGCAGCCAGTTGTGCCTCCTCCAGGTTGCCGCCCCGGGAACGCTCGCCGTCGTCGACACGCTGGCGGTCCGCGAGCTCGATCCGTTCTGGGAGTTGTGCCTCGATCCCGAGCGGACCGTCGTCGTCCATGCCGGCCGCGAGGAGATGGGGTTCATCCTCCACGCCGTCGGCCAGCCGCCGCCGCGGTTGTTCGACGTCCAGGTCGCTGCCGGGATCGTCGACCACGAGTACCCGGCCGGCTACGGGGCCCTCGTCCGCCGCCTGCTCTCCGTCCAGACCAACAAGGGTGAGACGCGCACCGACTGGCGGAAGCGTCCGCTGTCGCAGGCCCAGCTCGACTACGCCCTCGACGACGTCCGCCATCTCGAGGCGATGTGGCAACGCCTCGAGGAGCGCCTCGAGCGCCTCGGCCGGCGCGTTTGGATGGACGAGGAGATGGCCACCTGGCAGGAGGACGTCGCCGAGAGCTTTACCCGCAAGCGCTGGCGGCGGATCTCGGGGCTCAACGGCCTGTCGCGCCGCGAGCTGGCCGTGGCCCGCGAGCTGTGGCATTGGCGTGACGCCGTTGCCGAGGAGCGCGACATGCCCCCGAAGCGAGTCCTCCGCGACGACCTGCTCGTCGAGCTCTGCAAGCGCAAGAGCGCCGACCCGACCGGCATCGCCGCGATCCGCGGGATGCAGCGTTCCGATCTCCGTCACATCATGAAGGGGCTGTGCGCCGCGGTCGACCGCGGCCTCGCCCTGCCCGACGAGGAATGCCCAGGTGGGGAACGCTTCCAGGCCCCGCCCGCGCAGCTGGCGGTGATCGGCCAATTCCTCGTCACGGCGATCAACGGTCTCTGCCGCCAGGTGTCGATCGCCCCGGCGCTGGTGGGCACGGCCGGCGACATGCGCGAGCTGCTGTCGTGGAAGCTCGGCTACTACGACGGCGACCGTCCGCCACTCCTCGCCACCGGCTGGCGCGCCGAGGTCGTCGGCGATCTGGTCGACGATCTGCTCGCCGGCCGGGCGGGCCTGCGGATCGCCGACGTGACGGCGTCCGATCCGCTGGTCATCGAGCGCTTCGCCGGCGCGGTGAGCTCCCCGCCGATCCCGCCCCCCCCGCGCGACGACGCCAGCCGGCGCCGCCCGCGCCGCGGCCGCCGCCGCGGCCCTCCGCGCCCCGACGACGCTGCCGACGTGCCCTGCGACCGCCGTCCCCCCGACGCCCCGCCCGAGGACCGCGCTGCGGCCGCCGCCGCGGCGGCGCGGCAGCGCGCCGAGCAGGAGCGGGCCCGTCGTGAGCAGGCCGCGCGCGAGGAGGCCGAGTTCGGCTTCGGCCCGCCGGGTTGACCAGGTCGCGGCAGGCAGGTCTGCTCGGGCCGTGCGGCGCCCCCGAGCGGCGTCCGCTTCCCCGCACCGTGAGGTCCCCGATGCTCCGCCGTGCCGTTCCCACCCTGCTCCTCGCCACCCTCGCCCTCGTCGGCCGCGCCGACGACGACGGCTTCTCGCGCTGGTTCGCCGACGGCCGCCTCGACGACTTCCAGGTGGTGAGCGGTTCGGCCACCTACGAGGTGCAGGACGGCATCCTCGTCGGCACCACCGCCGACGGCAGCCCCAACACGTTTCTCGCGACGCGGAAGCCGGTGAAGAACTTCGAATTGCGGTTCGAGGTCAAGGTCGACGACGAGCTCAACTCCGGTGTCCAGGTGCGCAGCCATCTCGCCGCCGAGGGGGAGCAGCCGGAGGGGGCCAAGGGAAAGCTCCCCGCCGGGCGCCTCTACGGACCGCAGTGCGAGATCGCGATCGACGGCACCGCCGGCAATTTCTACGACGAGGCGCGGCGCGGCACCTGGTGGAGCATCCTCACCGGCACCGACGCGGTCCGCACCGAGGCGGCCACCAAGGCGTTTCGCAAGGGGGAGTGGAACGCCTACCGGATCGTGGTCGAGGGAGACCACTACCGCAGCTGGGTCAACGGCGTGCCGACCGCCGACTTCCGCCAGCCGCACGACCCCGAAGGGCACATCGGGTTCCAGGTTCACGGGATCGCCAAGGGGAGTGGCCCGTTCCAGGTCCGCTGGCGCGACGTGCGCTTCAAGGCCCTTCCCGAGCAGACCGTAAAAAAGTGATCGGCCGCCGGATGCGGCCGACGGCGACCCGGGAAACCCTTGGCGTTTCCCGCGGTCGCCTGAGTGGACAAAGGCCAGGGATGGCTTTGTCCACGGACAGCGAGCAGGCCGGCCCGGCCGCTGGCCGTGACGGGCCCGACCCCGGAGGTCGCCCGTGCCCCCCCCTGACCCGCACCCCGCCGCGCTACCGCCGGCGGCGCTGCTCGCCGACTGCGACGAGACGCGTACGCGCCGCAGCGGCCCGGGGGGCCAGCACCGCAACAAGGTCGAGACGGCGGTGATCCTCCGCCACCGGCCGACGGGCCTCACGGCCGAGGCCTCGGAACGGCGCAGCCAGGCGGAGAACCGCGCCGTGGCGCTGCGCCGCCTCCGCCTCCGCCTGGCCGTGGCGACCCGCGCGGCCGCGCTCCCCGACGACGCCACCCCGCGAAGCGGCCCAGCGGCACCTTCGCGCCTCTGGCAGAGCCGGGCTCGCGGTGGCCGGATCGCCGTCGCCGACAGCCACGACGACTTCCCGTCCCTCCTGGCTGAAGCCCTCGACGCCCTGGCCGCCGCCGACTGGGACGCACGCGCCGCGGCAGGCGGTCTCGGCGTGACACCCACGCAACTGGTGCGCCTCGTGGCCCGTGAGCCGACGGCCCTCGCGGAGCTCAACCGCCAGCGCGCCACCCGCGGCCTCGCCGCGCTGCGGTAAGCGCCCCGTTCGAAGACGTGTTCAAAGTGACGCAGGGCGACGGTTTCGGGCCACAGGTCGTGCCGGAGGTGGCTCGCTCGGCGACGGCACACCTCCCTACCGGGGCTGCTTCAACCGCTCGCGCACCAGCTGCGGCAGATACTTCACCGGCACCGAGCCGTTGGACAACACCGCCTCGTGGTAGCGGCCGAGGTCGAAGGCGTCGACCATCTCGCGCTGGATCTCCTGGCGGAGCCGGTGGTGGGCGGTGCGGCCGGCGAAGTAGGTCGAGAGCTGCACCGAGCTCTGCTTGGCGCGGACGATCTTGAGCCGCGCCTCCCCCTCCGATTGGAAGGCCTCGTTCATCAGGAAGTCGAGCGCCCGCTCGTCGGACCAGTCTTCGCAGTGCATGCCGTGGTCGAGGATCGCGTTGGCGACCGCGCGGAGGAAGAACTTGAGCTGCATCAGCCGCAGCGCCGGGTCACCGGCGCCGTAGCCCTCGTCGAGCATCATCTGCTCGGTGTACACCGCCCACCCCTCGATGAACGTCCCCGACTGGAGCACGCGCCGCACCAGCGACGGGCAGCGGTTGGACCACTTGAGCTGCACGTAGTGGCCTGGATAGGCCTCGTGGATCGTGAGGATCTGCAGCATCCGGTCGTTGTATTCCTCGAGGAAGCTCCGCACCCGGGCGGCGTCCCACGACGACGGCGGCGGGCTGATCGCGTAGGTGCTCGCCCCCTGCGGATCGAGCGGCAGCGCGTTTTCCAGGTAGGCCAGCGAATTGCCCCGGCGGAACTCCGGCATCTCGACGATCCGGCAGCGGTCGGGCTCGGGGAGGCGGAGGATGTCGCGCGTGCGGATGAAGTCGCACAGCCCCGCCACCGTCTCGCGCGCGTCGCGCACGAGCGTCTCCGGCTGGCCGTGGTCCTGGTTGACGGCGTCGACCACCGTGGCGATCAGTTCGCGCCGGCCGGCTTCGTCGTCCGGCGGCACCGGGCGGCCCGGCCGGAAGCGGTGCCACAACTGCCGGGAGACGAACGCCATGTCGTGGCGCACGCGCTCGAACTCGCGCCGTGCCTCGGCGACGACGCGCTCGGCGTCCCACCCCATGTCGAGGACCAATTCCAGCTTCTTCGAGAACCTCTCCGGGCCGAGCCGCCACTGGCCCCGCGCCTTGGGCAGCAGCTCCTTCTCGAGGAATTCCTGGTGGCGGCGCAGGGCCGCGACCACCGGCACGGCCGCGGCGCGGAGCGCCGGCAGCTGCGGCGACTCGCCGACGAGGTCGAAGATCTGCTTCTCGTAAAACGCGATCGAGCCGCGATTCTGTTGGTTCGCCGTCTCGAGCATCGTCGGCGCGGGGTCGGTGAGCGACGTCCGCGCCGTCTCGAGCAGCGCCGGCACGAGCTTCATCCGGGCGATGCAGTTGGCGACATTGGTCTCCTTCGGCAGCGTCGACTGCGTCAGCAGCGAGAACACGCTGTCGGTCGAATAGCTGCCGTAGACGCGCGCGTCCTGCTCGAAGGCGGGCTCGTTCTCCGCCAGCCAGATGTTCCGCACGAGGTCGTCGCGGAGGATGTCGCGGTCGAGCCGGCCGTCGGCCGACAGGTCGGCGGTCGCGAACGCCGCGTCGAGCTTCGCCAACTGCCCCTTCCAGAGCTCCAGCCACCGCGCCCGCGCCGGCGCGGAGATGTCGTCGAGGAGGTGGTCGAAGCGGTGGTCGCCGAGGAGCGTGGCATCGAGCGGGCGGAGGGCGAACGTGGCGTCGAGATGGGCCTGGAAAAATGCCGCCAGCCGCTCGTCGGCCGATTCGCCGCGCGCCGGCGCGGCCGCGCCGGCGAACGCGACGGCCCCCAGGCTCACGACGGCCACCAGCAAGCACCGCGACGCACGCGCGCGGCTCGGAAAGACGGCGTTCATCGGCAACTCCCCAGGTAGGCGAGCAGATCGGCAGCCTCCTCCGCGGACAGGTCGCGAAGGAGGTGCGTGGGCATCAACGAGACCGGCTGACTGACGAACACCTCGACATCGCCGCGGGCGATCGGGTGGTCGCGCCCCTGGGTGTCGCGGAGCACGATCCGCTCTTCGGAGCGCTCCTGGAGCAGGCCGGTGTGGACCGTGCCGTCGGCCGCTTCCACGTACCAGGTGGCATATTTCGGGTCGATCGACTTCGACGGCTCGACGAGGCTGTCGACGATCTGTGCGGCGGACAGGCGCCGGCCGACATCGGTGAGGGCCGGCCCCACGTCGCCGCCGTCGGCGCCGATCCGGTGGCAGGTGCGGCACGACAGCGCGCCTGTCATGTACAGGCGCCGGCCGCGCTCGGCGTCGCCACGCAGCGCGAGCAGGTCTTCGGCGCGAATCTCGCTGCCGAGCCGCCGCGGCCGAGCCTCCTCGGGAACGAAGCGCAAAAACAGGTCGCGGAGCCGCGGGTCGGACTGGCCGGTGCCCCAGGCGATCGCCGCGCGCCGGGCCGGCTCGTCGAACACTCCGGTCTCGAGGTCCCGCAGCACGCGAAGCGCCGCCCCCGGTGTCGGCTCCGCCGGCGGGGTAAACGCGGCCGCCGCGGCCCCCTCCGCCGCCACGGCGGCGGCGAGGCTCGCGATCCAGTCGCCGATCAGCGCCAGGCCGCGCTCGTCAACCACCGTGGAACCGAAATGCGGCATCCGGCCACGGCCGAGCGTCGCCATCCGGTAATAGAGGACCGAGCGCGTCGGATCGCCGGGCGCCACGAGCCGGGCGTCGGCGATCCCGAGGTCACCGTGGACTGGGCGCTGGTCGACAAGGCGCGTCCGCTCGAGGGCCATGTCGGCGCGGACGTCGAACTCCGAGGCCCCGCCGCCGCCCCGGAGGTGGCAGTGGGCGCAGTTCATCTGCAGGTAGCTCCGCGCCCGGGCGGTGAGGTCGGCGGCGGGATCGTAGGGATCGGCCGGCGCCACGAGCCCCGCCGCGGGGGGCGCGGCGAGGAGGCCCAGCTCGTGAAACAGCGCGAGCTGGTCCACCGTGGCCCCGTCTCCGGGAGTGCCTTCGGGCCGGGGCACGGCCCGGGCGAGCTGCGCGGGGATGAAACCATACAGCGATCCGCCGCGCGTCGTATGGCAGATCAGGCACTCGGTGCGGCCGACGACGCGGTACTCGCGCGTCTGAGTTGCGGCCGGACCGTCGGCGGCCAGCGTCAGGCGCACCGTCGCCCCGTCGGCCGGCACCATGTCGGCATCGGTCTGGGCCTCGTTCCACAGGTAGGAGTAGGCGTTCCAGTCGGCGCCCGTGAAGTGGAGGATCTGCGTCTCGATCCGCCGCCGGCTCGACGGATCGCCGGGGCGCGTCTCGAGCGCGATCGTCTTGGCGAGGACGCCGTCGGCGGGAAACCGGTACTTGCCGCGGATGAACCCCTGCTGCGGGTTCTGCCGGTCCTCGACCGTGAGAAGCGAGTCGCCGGGGAGGGCGACGAGCCTGGTTGCCGCCGTGCCGTCGGCCCAGGCTTCGGCGCTGATCGAATAGGGCACGACTCCGGGTGCCGGGCCGGCGCTGGCCGTGTCGGCAAACAGGCCGGTGTCGCTGAGGCGCGTCGGGAAGGCGGCGTTGGCCGGAGGGGCCGGCTGCGGCACGAGGCGGTGGAGCGTGCCGCTGTCGTAGTCGAGGAGGAGCGGGTCGCCGGCGTGATCGAGGCCGAAGCTCGACAGCGCCAGCGACGTGTCGGCCAGTTCGCGGTGCTCCGTGACGCGCGTGCCGTCGTACCGCAGTCCCCAGATCCGCCCCGTGACGTAGTCGCCATACACGTAGGCACCGGTCAGCTCCGGCAGCCGCGACGAGGCGACGACGTGCCCCCCGGTGATCGACCGGGCGACGGTGTGGGGCTGCGCGACCAGCGGCGCTTCGATCGGCTCGGGCCCGCGGGGCCGGTCGCCGACGACCGGCTGCGATCCCTCCATGATGCTCCAGCCGTAGTTGCCGCCGCGCTTGACGTCGTAGAGCATCTCCCACAGCTCCCAGCCGACGTCGGCGACGAGCAGCCGGCCGGCCTCGTCGAAGCACATCCGCCAGGGGTTGCGCAGGCCGTAGGCCCACACCTCGCCGCGGGCTCCGGGGCGCCCGACGAAGGGATTGTCGGAGGGAATCGCGTAGGCCAACGCCGGCGCCGTGCCGCTGGCCGGCGTCGTCCGGTCGACGTCGATCCGCAGCACCGAGGCGAGGAGATCGTGGATCGACTGGCCGGTGAGCGAGGCGTCCGGGGGCGTGGCATCGCCGCTGTCACCAGCCGAGACGTACAGCATCCCGTCGGCGCCGAAGACCAGCGCGCTGCCGTTGTGGCCCCCCGACAGCCACGTGATCACGACCTGCTCGCTGGCCGGATCGATGACCGGCGGATCGCTGGCCGACACCGTGAAGCGCGAGACGCGCGTCCCCTCCGGAAGCTTCGGCGTCAGGGCGTAGACGACGTAACAGAAGCGGTTGTCGGCGAAGCGCGGGTGGAAGGCGATGTCGAAGACATGGTCGAGCCCCGGCACGGCGCCGAGGTCGAGGGCGAGATCGGCCCGGGGGGGCTCGTCGCCGCCGGCCACCGCGCGGAACGTGTACACCTTCCCCTTCTCTTCGGTGACGACCAAACGGTCGGTACCGGGGAGGCGGACGACGGCCGTCGGATGGTCAAACCGCAGCCCGGGGAACAGCGCCTCGGTCCCATAGGGTGGGGGCGGCTCGGGGGTGCCGGTGATCCGCGAACCGACCCACGGAACGCGCCGCTCCCCCGACCCACCGGGCGCGGGGTCGGCGCCCCGGCCGGGCGCGGCAGCGGCGCAGTACGACACCCACACGACCAGGGCGGTCGACCACCTCCAACGACCGGGAAGCATGGGCATGGGCGTTCTTGCGCGGCGGCACGGGAACGCGGCGCTCTCGACACGCCGCGCGGCCCCGGCACCATGATAGGACGCTTTTCCCTTCGTCTGGCACCGCCGACTGCGGGGGCCACCCACCGCCGCGCGTGACGGCGCCGCCACTCCATCCTCTAAAACCCGATCGATGCACCTGCGCCGCCTCGGCAACTCGGACCTCTTGATCACGCCGCTCGGGTTCGGAAGCTGGGCGATCGGCGGCCCCGGCTGGCCGTTCGCCTGGGGCGGGCAGGACGACGGCGACAGCAGCGCCGCGATCCACGAGGCCCTCGACCTGGGGTTCAACTGGATCGACACCGCCCCGGTCTACGGCCTCGGCCATTCCGAGGAGGTCGTCGCCCGGGCGCTCGCCGGGCTCCCCGCCGGGCGGCGGCCGCTGCTGTTCACGAAGTGCGGCCGGGTGTGGAACGAACGGCGCGAGGTCGGCAAGCGGCTCACCGCGGCGAGCATCCGCGTTGAGTGCGAGGCGAGCCTGCGGCGGCTCGGCGTCGACTGCATCGATCTGTACCAGATCCACTGGCCCGAGCCCGACGAGGAGGTAGAGGAGGGCTGGGCCGAGTGCGCACGGCTGGTGCGCGACGGCAAGGTGCGCTGGATCGGCGTCAGCAATTTCAGCGTCGCCCAACTCGAGCGGGCCAGCGCCATCGCGCCGGTGACGTCGCTCCAGCCCCCCTACTCGCTGCTGCGCCGCGACATCGAGGCGACGATCCTTCCCTGGTGCTCTGCCCACGGCGTCGGCGTCCTCGCCTATTCGCCGATGGCCTCGGGGCTGCTGACGGGAGCCTGGTCGCACGCACGCTTCGCGGCGCTCGCCGCCGACGACTGGCGCAAGGAGAAGAACCCGCTGTTCCAGGAGCCGCAGTTCTCGGCGCACCTGGCGTTCGTCGAGCGGCTCCGCCCGCTGGCCGCGGCCCGCGGGATCTCGGTCGGCGCGCTGGCGTTGGCCTGGGTGCTCGGCCACGGCGCGGTGACCGCGGCGATCGTCGGCGCGCGGCGGCCCGGGCAGCTCGCCGAGCTCGTCACCGCGGCCGACGTCGCACTGGCCTCCGCCGAGCGCGACGCGATCACGGCCCTGCTCCCCGGCTGACCGGCCGATCCGGCTGCCCGCTGTCCGTGGACAAAGCCGTCCGCGGCCTGTGTCCACTCTGGCGACCGCGGGAAACGCCGCGGGTTTCCCCGGTCGCCGTCGGCCGCATCCGGCGGCCGGGCGCTTTTCCCACGGGCTGCTAGACTTCCGTCCACCCCCGCCTGGAAGGATCCATGGCCCGTCGGACCGCCGCGCCCGCAGCCCCCGCCACGGCTGGCAGCCCATCGGCCGCCACAACGCGAGCCCCCTCCCCCTGCCGGCTCCACCGGCTCGACGTCGGCTCCGGCGTCCTCGCCGCCGCGGTCGAGTGGCTGCTCGCCCGCGCGGGCGCCGATCCGAGCGTCGACGGCGGCGCCACGCCGGTCGCCGACCTCTCCGGCTGGCTCGTCGTCCTCCCGGGGCGCGCGGCGGGGCTGCGGCTCAACGAGCTGCTCGTCGCCGCGACGGCGGCACGCGGCCTGGCGCTGGTGCCGCCGCGGATCACGACGCCCGGCGATCTGCCCGAGTGCCTCTACGCGCCCGGCAAGCCGCTCACCGACACGCTGCTCGAGACGCTCTGCTGGTCCGGCGCGATCGCCGCCGCCTCGCCGCGCGATCGCGACCTCGTCGTGGCCGGCCTCGGCGGCACCGCTGCCGACACGCCTCCGGCCGGCGATCGGCTCGTCGACGCCGGCGCGGGGATGGTCGCCCTCCACCGGGAGCTGGCCTCGCACGGTCTCGACTTCGCGTCGTTCGCCGCGACCGCGGCCGAGAAGCTCCCCGCCTTCGCCGACGACGACCGCTGGCTGGCGCTGGCACGGCTCGAAGCCGAGTACCTCGGCTGGTTGAAGGGCCTCGACGCCTGGGACCGGCAGACGGCGCGGCGGAAGGCGATCGGCAACGGCGAGATCCGCTGCGACCACCGGATCGTGCTCGTGGCGACGGTCGATCTCGACCCACTCCAGCGCGATCTGCTCGCCGCCCTGCCGGCGGGCTGCGATGCCCTCGTCGCCGCCCCGCCGACGATGGCCGACGCCGAGTTCGCCGCCGCGTTCGACGACTACGGGTGCCTCGTGCCCGCCGTCTGGGACACCGCGCCGATCGCGCTGCCGCTCGACGCCATCGCCGTCGTCGAGGACGCGGCCGGTCAGGCCGACGCCGTCATCGACTGGCTGCGAAGCCTCGGCGGGCGCCGTGCCGCCGACGAGATCACGATCGCCGCCCCCGATTCGGCGCTCGTTCCCGAGCTCGAGCACCGGCTCCGCGGCGTCGGCCTGAGCGGGCGGGCCGCGGGGGGCCGCACGGTCAAGCGCTCGACGCCGTGGCATCTGCTCGAGGCGATCCTCGGCTGGCTGGCGGATGGCGGTTTCGCCCCCTTCGCCCGCCTCCTCCGCTGCCCCGACGCCGCCCGGCTCCTCGCCGAGCGCACCGGCATCGCGCTTCCCGCCGCCGTCGCCGACGAGATCGCCAACCGCCACCTCCCGCTCGCGATCGACCGCCGGCTGCTCGCCGAGGCCGCCGCGGAAGCGCGCGATCCCGCCGCCAGCCCCGAGCGGCTGTTCCTCGCCCTCCTCGACGCCGCCGACGGCTGGTTGGCGGAGCTGGTCGCCGCCACCCGCGCCCTCGGCAAGCGCGCCCGGCGCGGAAGCAGCGACCGGCAGCGGGCCCTCGATTGGGCGGCGGCCATTCGCGGCGTGGTCGGTGCGGCGCTCGGCGACCGGATCCTCGACCGCGACGCCCCCGGGGAACGGACCGTGGTCGTCGCCCTCGAGTCGCTCGGCGAATTGCTGGCCGAGATCGAGACGCTCCCCGACGAGCTGGTCGCCGCGGTCGGCCCGGTCGGTCTCGGCCACGTCCTCCTGGAGGGGTGGGGGCGACGGCTCGTGCCCGCGCTTCCCGATCCCGAGGCGGTGCCCATCGTCGGCTGGCTCGAAGTCGCGCTCGACGACGCCCCGGCGCTGGCGATCACGAGCGTCGTCGAGGGAGTCCTGCCCGGGGGCGTGAGCCGCGACCCGCTCCTCCCCGATCCGCTCCGGCAGGCCGTCGGCCTCCCCGACACCAACCGCACCGCCGCCCGCGACGCGTGGAGCCTGGCGCTGGCGGCGACCTGCCGCCGCGATCTGCTCGTGATCGTGCCGCGCCACCACGTCGACGGCGCCGCCGCCGTCCCCAGCCGGCTCCTCTTCCGGCGCCCGGCAGCGGAGCTCGTCGCCGCCGTGCAGCGGATCTGCAGCCCGGCGCCGCCGCAGCCGGCACCCTCCCCCGGTGCGACCGGGCGCCTCGCGATCCCGCATCCCGACTCGTTCGCCCCCTTCCTGGCGCTGGCTCCCCAGGAGACCGCCGGCGCCGAGCCCGCCGCGGAGGCCGCAGCGAAGCCGCGGGAGTTGGCCGTGACGTCGCTGCGGAGCTACGTCGCCTGCCCCTACCGGTTCTGGCTCAGGCATGTCGTCGGCCTGCGGACCGTGACCGACGACGCCCTCGAACTCGGTGCGCTCGAGTTCGGCACGCTGCTCCACGAGTGCCTCCAGCGCTTCGCCGCCGATCGGGTGCTCGCGGCATCGACCGATCCCGAGGCGCTCGCCGCCGCTCTCGGCGGCCTCCTCGACGACCTCGTCGCCTCGCGCTACGGGCCCGCCGCCCTCCCGGCAGTGGAGGTCCAGGCCGCGCTCGCCCGGCGCCGGCTCACGGCCTTCGCCGTCGAGCAGGCGCGGCGAACCGCCGCCGGATGGCGGATCGCGGCCACCGAAAGCGAGGTTCACGGGACGCTCGACGTCGACGGCACGGCGGTGCCGATCGTCGCCCGGATCGACCGCATCGACCACCACCCAGCCACCGGCCGCTGGGAGATCCTCGACTACAAAACCTCGGCCCAGGGGCGCCCGCCCGACCGGGTGCACCGCAAGCGCGGCGCGTGGATCGACTTCCAACTCCCCCTCTACCGCCACCTCGCCGGGGCGACAGGAATCGCGGCCCTCGCCGCGGCGTCTCCCGAGGCGATCGCGGTCGGGTTCTTCAACCTCCCCGCCCGTGCGGAACACACCGCTGTCGTCGTCGCCGATTGGACCCGCGCCGAGCACGAAGCGGCGCTCGCGGCCGCCGCGGAGGTGATCCGCGGCATCCGCGCCGGCCGCTACTGGCCGCCGAATCCGGACGGTGCCGCGTCGTTCCCGGAGTACGACGCGATCTGCCAGACCGATGCGATCGTCGACGACGGCGACGATGACGACGACGGGGGTGCCGGATGAGCGCAGGCAGCGCCGCGCCGCGTCCCTCCGACGGCCCGGGCACGGACCGGTTCGTCGCCGTCCGCGCCAGTGCCGGCACGGGGAAGACCCACGCCCTGACCACGCGCTTGATCGCCCTGCTCGCCGACGGCACACCCCCCGAGGAGATCTTCGCCGCGACGTTCGCGCGGAAGGCGGCCGGCGAGATCCTGGCGCGCGTCCTGCGCCGGCTCGCCGACGCCGCCGACCCGGCACGGCCGGACGCGACCGCGCGCCTCGCGGGCGACATCGGCGCCCCCGGGCTCGGCGCCGAGGCGTTCCTCGGGATCCTCGCCACCCTCACCGGCGCCCTCGGTCGGGTGGCGATCGGCACGCTCGACGCGTTCTTCGTCTCCGCCGCCGACGCGGCACGGTACGAGCTCGGACTGCCCGAGGGATGGGGCGTGGGGAACGAGGCGGAGGTCGCGGGCCAGCGCCGCCGGGCGATCCACGCCGCGCTCCAGGACGGCGAGGCGACCGCCGCGGCGCTGGCGACGCTCCTCGTCCAGGCCTCGGGAGGGGGCACGACGCGCGGCCTGGAAGACGCGGTCGGGGGGATCGTCGCCGACCTCGCCGCGCTCCACCGCCAGGCCGACGCGACCGCCTGGGAGCCGCTCGCCGTGCCACCGGCCCCCGCCGCCGCCGATGTCACGGCGGCCGTGGCTACGCTCCGCACGGTGGCGTTTTCGCACAAGAAGATCGCCGCGGCACACGAGGCCAGCCTCGAAGCCTTCGAAGCCGGGCGGTTTCGCGACTTCCTCGGCAGCGGGATCGCCGCCAAGCTCGTCGCCGGCGAGACGACCTACTACAAGAAGCCGCTCGCCGACGAGGTCGTCGCGGCGTATGGCGTGCTGATCGCCGTCACCCGGACGGCGGTGATCGCCCGGATCGTCGAGCAGACGCGGGCGATGCGCGAGTGGCTCGACCGCCACGCCACCGCCCTCGACGGCCTCGTCCGCCGGACCGGGGTCGTGTCGTTCGACGACGTCACGCGGCTCGTCGGCGACGCCGCCGCCGACGGCACGCTCGACGCGGCGCGGTGGCGCGGGATCCCGTTCGCCAAGCACCTGCTCCTCGACGAGTTCCAGGACACGTCGCTCGGGCAGTGGCGCGTCCTCGAGCGCCTCGCCGAGCACACGGCGACCTCCGGCGGCACGTTCTTCGCGGTCGGCGACTCCAAGCAGGCGATCTACGGTTGGCGCGGCGGCGAGGCGACGCTGTTCGAAGCCCTCGGCGGGTTCTTCGCCGCCGGTCCGGTGCCGCTGCGGGAACAGTCGCTGCGCGAGAGCTGGCGATCGAGCCCGGCGGTCCTCGAAGCCGTCAACGCGCTGTTCGGCGCGTTGGCCGGTTGCCCGCAGCTCGCCGACGCGCCCGAGGTGGTCGCCGAGTGGAACCGGTCGTTCCATCCCCATGTCGCCGCCGCGCGCAACCGCGACCTCGCCGGCTGGGTGCGGCTGCGCACCGCACCGGCCGACGACGGCTCCGCCGCCGACCTGTTCCGCGCCGCCGCCGACCGCGCCCGCGACCTCGCCACGGCCAATCCGGGGCGGACGGTGGCCGTGCTCGTCCGCACCAACGCCGGCGCCGAGCAGGTGATCGCGCGGCTGCGCCGCGACGGGATCGCGGCCAGTGCCGAAGGGGGGCAGCCCCTCTCCGACTCACCCGCGGTCGAGCTGCTCCTTTCGGTGCTGTCGCTCGTCGACCATCCCTCGGACACCGTGGCCCGGTTCCACGTCGGCGCCTCGGTGCTGGCCGGCGACTTGGCCCTCGACGGCGCCGCCGCCGTCGCCCGTGAGCCGTCGCCCGCGTTTCTCGCCGCACTCGACCGGGTGCGCCGCCGGCTCGTCGACGACGGCCATGCGGCCGTGCTTGGCGACCTCGCCACGCGCCTCACGCCCGCCGCCGGTGCCCGCGACGGCCGGCGCCTCGAGCAGCTCCTCGTCATGGCCCGCGACCACGACGTGCGCCATGGGGGCAGCGCGGGCCTGGTGCGCACCGCCCCGTTCGTGGCGCGCGTCCGCAGCGAGCGCGTCGCCGACCCCGAGCCGGCGGCGATCCGGGTGATGACGATCCACAAGTCGAAAGGGCTCGAGTTCGACATCGTCGTCCTCACCGACCTCGACCGGAAGCTCGTACCCCACCATCCGCGGGTCGTGGTCGATCGTCCGGTGGTCCGCGGCCGGGCGCTAACGCCGATCCGCGGGCTGCTCACCGGCCTCAACGGCGACGTCGCACCGCTGCTCCCCGCCCCCTGGCCCGACTGCCACAGGCGCGCCGCCCACCCGCTGCTCCGTGAATCGATCAGCACGCTCTACGTGGGGATGACGCGTGCGATCCAGGCGCTCGAGGTGATCATCGCGCCGGCGGGGCCGCGGTCGGGAGCGGCACCGCAGACGATCGCCGGGATCCTCCGGTCCACACTCGGGGCCGGCGCGGCCGCGACCCCCGACACGCTCCTCTACGCCGTCGGTCACCGGACCGATCCCGCCGACGACCGACTCCCGACGGCCACGGCTACGGCGGCCACCGCGCCGGCCAGCGCCGTCGTCGGCCCGGTGGGGCTCGCCCCGCTGCCGCCCACGGGCCGGCGCCGCGGCAGGGCCTGGCGGACGCCGTCGGGGCAGGAAGGGGGCAGCGCCGTGGCCGCGCGGGCGCTCCTCGATGCCGGTTCGGTCGCCGCCCGTGCGGTGGGCACGCTGCTCCACACCTGGATCGAGCAGGTCGGCTGGCCGGCAACGCTCCCCGACGACGCCACGCTGGCGACCATCGCGCGCGACCACCCGGCGGTGGCCGATCAGGTCGCCACGCTCCGCGCCGACTTCCGGCGGATGTGCGCGGCCCCGGCGATCGCCGCGCTGCTCGCCGAACCCGCCCCCCTCCTTCCGGAGCGGCTGGTGCGGACCGGCCTCGCTCCCGGTCCGGCCGTTCCGGTGCTGCGCCGCGAGCGCGGCTTCGCGCTGGCGGTCGACGACGGCCTCGTGCAGGGAATCGTCGACCGCCTCGTGGAGTGGCACCGCGACGGCCGGGCGGTGGCCGCCGAGGTGATCGACTTCAAGTTCGACGGCATCGGCGATTCGGCGCGCGCGACCCCGGCGGAGCGGCAGCGGATCCGCGCCGACAAGACAGCGTTCTACACCCCGCAGCTCGAGGCCTACCGCGATGCGGTGGCCAGGCTGCTGTCGATCGACGAGCGTCACGTGACGACGACGCTGGTCTTCATGCGTTCCGCGGCGGTCGTCGAGTTGGCTTGAGCGCGACGACGGCAGGGACGACTCAGCGCTCGGCCGGCTGGGGAAACCGGACGACTCCCGTCCAGCCGTTGTCGCCGCCGCGGGCACCCACGATCACGAGCAGATCGGCACCGTCGGCCGCGACCCCGAAACAGGCCCCGCCGACCGTGGCTCCCGGCCGGATCTCGTCGAACACCGTCGTGGTCCGCACGTCGGAGAACCGCACGCAGTCGGCGTCGGCCGAGAGGAGGACGAGCCCCTCCGGCGACCACTCGAGCGCCCGGATGCCGTGCGTGTGCCGGGCGAACGTGCCGACCGGCAGCCCTGTCGCCGTGTCGAAGCACAGGACCTCGCCGACGTGGGTGCCAATCGCGAGACGCGTGCCGTCGGGGCTGACGGAGACGCGTGTCACGCTCCCGGTCGATGGCGGCAGCTCGACCAGCCGGCGCCCGGTGCCGCGCCGCGGCACGCCGGCGTCGGAGGTCTCGTAGAGCGTCACCGTCTTCGCCGTCGCCACGGCCAGTCGGCCACCGGGGCCATGGGCAAGGGCATGCACCGCGATCCCGCTGCCGGTGTCGTCGAGCGTCTCGAGCACGCCGGTGTCGTCATGCCACCGGAGCAACCGGCCGTCGCGCGCTCCGATGAGCAGCTCGTCGGGCGCCGTCCACAGCATCGCCTCACCGATGACGTCGGCCGGGATGGGGCGCGTGACAGCGCCCAGGCGCGTCGTGATCTCGAACGTGCCGCCGCTGGTCGCGATCCGCCCGGAACTCGACTCGGCGGAGATCCGCTCGCCGGGCCCGGCTCCGACCAGCGTGATCGACGGCGTCGTGATCTCGTCCGCGCCGGTCGACGACGGCAAGAGCGGTCCGACGACCCCGAACCGACCGCCCCCCAGCGCCGCGACGCCCATCAGCGGCCCCCGCGGGGAGGGCAGCTCGTGGACGCCGGCCAGGCCCCGCGAGCTGTCCGCGTCCCAGCGCCGCAGCGTGCCGTCGTTTCCGGCCGAGAGGATCGTGCCACGCGGCTCGAACGTCACGTCCCACACGCGCCCGGGATGCCCGACGAACGTCGTCACGGGTGCGCCGTCGGCAGCATCGAACAGCCGGACCACGCCGTCGCGGCAGCCGGTCGCGATCCGCGCCGCGTCGGGCGAGAACCGGCAGCCCGCGACCCACACCGGATGCAACGGCAGCGATCTGACCAGCGTGCCGGAAGGGAGATCCCACAGCCGCGGCTGTCGATCGGTGCCCGCAGTCACCAGCCGCGTACCATCGGGACTGGCCGCCACGCTCGTCACCTTGCCGGCGTGCCCCTCGAGCTCGCACTCCACCATCCCGGTCACCGCATCGCACACCACCACCCGCCGGCCACAGGCCACGACGATCCGCCGGGCGTCGAGATACGCCAGGCACTCGATCTCGGGATCAGCCGCATCCTCGGCGCCAGGATTCCCACCGGCGGCGGCGGCGAAGGGATCGAGCGCCCGAGGGGTGGACGAGCCATCGGGGGTCCACACCCACACTGTCCGTCCCTCGCCCCCGACGGCCACCGCCATG
Source organism: Planctomycetota bacterium (assembly GCA_016872555.1). Lineage (NCBI taxonomy): Bacteria > Pseudomonadati > Planctomycetota > Planctomycetota bacterium. The sequence goes on along the minus strand of VGZO01000021.1, from coordinate 7,106 downwards.
CCGTCGGGCGCCCAGCCGACGCCGAACAGCGGACCGTCGGCAAAGTCGCGCTCGGCGACGAGCGCGCCGGTCGCCGTGTCGGACACGGCCGCGCGGCCGTCCTGGCCGACACTGGCGACGCGCATCCCGTCGGGGCTGAGGGCGACGTCGTTGATCTCGTCGTGGGGCCGGGTGACGACCGGCGGCCCGTCGACCGCCCCATGGTCGTCGAGCCGCCACACGTGCAGCCGGCCGTCAGCAGCCCCGGCAGCGACCGTCCGACCGTCCGGCGCGACGACGACTTTGTGGAGTGGGGCGCTACCGGCCGGAAGCCGGTCGAGCTCGCCGTTGCAGCGGGCCAGCAGCCACCGCCCGGCAACCGACCCGGCGAGCGCCGGATCGAGCGACCGGCAGTCGTCGAGCTGGCGCAGCGCCCCGGCGGCATCCCCACCGGCCCAGGCCTCGAACCCGCGCCGCAGCGTGGCCGCCGCCTGGTGGCCGCGGATCTCGGCCGCCCGGCTGTCGAGCAGCGTCTGCTGCCGCTGCTGAACGACGACCATGCCACCGGCGACGACGATCGCGGCGACCGCCACGCTCGTCGCGACGGCGATTCCCGGGCGGCGGCGTGCGGCGCGCCACACCCGCGTGGCGACCCCGAGCGGCCGCACGAGCGTCGGCTGGCCGGCCAGAAAGCGGCGCAGGTCGGCGACGAGATCGGCGGCGGTGGCGTAGCGTTCCGAGGGGCGCTTGGCGCGGCAGCGGAGCCCGACCGCGGCGAGGTCGGCGGGCACCCCGGTAACGATCCGGTCGGCGGCCACCGGCTCGGCAAACAGCACCAGCCGCAGCGTCTCGGCCTCGCTCGCCCCGGCCTGGCAGCAGCGCCCCGTGAGCAGCCGGTCGAGGAGCAGGCCGAGCGAGTGGATGTCGGTGGCGGCGCCGACCGGCCCGATCGCGTGGTCGACCTGCTCCGGGGCCATCCAGGCCGGCGTACCCACCCGGGTGCCGGAACGCGTGAGGTCGGTGACGTTGGCGCGCTTCGCCTCGTCGGCGAGCAGCTTTCCGAGGCCGAAGTCGCCGAGCTTCACCTTCCAGCGGCCACCGCCCGGCGCGGCACCGGGTTCCTCGAGGACGCCGTCGGGATCGGCGACGAGGAGCACGTTGGCCGGTTTGATGTCGCGATGGACGATGCCGAAAGCGTGCGACGCGGCGAGCGCGTGGACCACGCGCGCCGCGGTGCGCGGCTCGAGCGCGCCAGGGCGGGAGTCGAGCCAGTCGGCGAGGCTGCCGCCGGTGCAGAATTCCTCGGCGATGAACAGGCAGCCGTCGGCCTCCCCCGCCTCGTGGATCGTGACCACGTGGGGATGGTCGAGCCGCGCGGCGAGCTCCGCCTCGCGGAGAAACCGGCGCCGTGCCCCGGCGGGCAGCACCGCCTCCGGCCGGGCGACCTTGAGCGCCACGCCGCGCTGGAGCCGCGTGTCGAGCGCCTCGTAGACCCGCGCGAACCCGCCGCGCCCCACCTCGCGGACCACGGCGAACCGGCCGATCCGCAGCGGCATCGCCCCCTGATCGGCGCCGGCGTTGCCCGCCTGTTCGGCGGCCATCTGCCGGAGCAGCAAAATGGCATCGAGCCCCGCAGGGAGATCGGGCTCCGGCGAATCCTCCCCGCCGGCTTCGCCCTCGCCGGGTGGCCGATGCCCCGCGAGCCGGTCGTCGATGTCGGCGAGGCGCGCGGCATCGGCGGGCAGCGCTTCGTCGGCGGGAAGGGAGTCGCGCCGTGGCGGCTCCGTGGGGGCCGGTTCGCGGGGCGTCGGCGCCTGCTCACCGCAGGGAATCGGCGTGTCGGGTGCCATCGCGTGATCCCGTTCCCTGTCGCGGCGGGCAGCTCCCGACCGGTTCGGGAAGCTCGTCCTCCACCCGCTGCCGGAGCGTGGAACCAATCATCCGTGACCGGTTTCCGTCGCAACACACCGCCGAACGACCCACGATCACTCCGAGGTGTCGGCCGCCGCCTCTAGCGCCGGATCACGATGTCCACAACCGGCCCCGTCAGCCGTCGCCGGCGCTGAGTGCAAGCTGCAGCCGTTTCACAGCACGGTACCACAGCTTCCGCACCGCGTTGTCGGACCGACCGAGCCGGACGGCGATCTCGGCGAACGGCAAGTCTTCCCAGTAGCGGAGGCGCATGACCTCGCGCGTTTCGGCACCGAGCGTGTCGAGCACGCGGGCGACGACCATGGCGTCGTCGCGGCGGATCGCCGACGCCTCGGTGGGGCGCGTGGGGGCGGTCGGGGAGCGTTCCGGGGCACGCGCCGCGGCCGAGCCGGGCCCGAGCACCACGGCACGATCGTACGACCGCTGCCGGCGCAGCGCGTCGAAGACGTCGTTGGCAAGGATCGCGCGGAGCCAACCATAGAACTCCGCCACGGTCGTTCCCTGAAACGAGGTTAACGCGGCGTGGGCGGCGACGGTCGTATTTTGGACGACGTCGGACGGCGCCAGGTGGGCCCGGACCTCGGTCGGGATCCGGCCATCGGCAATCCGGACGAGGTAGCCGCGGGCAGCGACGAGCAGCTCGCCGAGCGCGCCAGGCTCATTGCGGCGGGCGGCGGCGATCAAGTCGCCGAGCCTCCGCTCGTCGGCCAGGCAGGCCGACGCGATCGGAGACGCAGCCGAAGCGTCGGCCGACAGCAACGAAACCGGTCCACAACCGTCGTCACGAGTCCCGCACGTCCCTGCCGTCGGTTGAGGCATGCCCCCTCCTCACCCCCTTCCCCGGGGAACTCGTCGGCAGCCTACCGCGGCCCTCCGTTTCTGCCATCTCCGGGAAAAACGCAAGAAAAAAATTCTCGTGGCTAACTTTCGCCGCGCCGTGCGTCTCTAGAGATGGAGAAAGGCGTGCGGGCACTGGGCCCGGCGCCACTCCCGGTTGCAGGAAGGGAATCGATCACCGATCGACGCCCTCCGGCACACCGGCAGCACGGCCCGCACCATCGACCGGCACCTGGAGATGGCCCGGGACGAGGAGACGCGTCCTGAACCGAATCGGCCAGTGCAGCCTCGAGAGCGTGGCCGCTGGGTGGCGTCTGCCCCCGGCGGCCGCGCCATGGCTCGGGGGCACCGGGAGGGTCTGTCGTGGTGCGGGGGATGTTTGTCCGAGATTCGACGTGAACGTGTCCTGAAATCGATCAAGGAACCGCTCCTGCAAGCACCCGCTGTCGTGTTTCGCCTCGTGCGAAACTGACGAACTGGTCACACGTGTCACGGTGACGAGTGGTGCGGCGGTTCCGCGCCCGCATTCGGCCTTCATCGGCCGGGTGCCGGGCCATGCTCCGATCGATCGGAGCATGCGGCGGCTTGGCTGCGCCGTTCCCGAGCCGCTCGCGCGGTGCTTGCTCTCGCACGGTCTCCTGCGCCCGCCGTCAGGCAGCGCGCTGGCGAGCCGTCGCGCCGGCATGCCTCCGGCGGGAATCGTCCACGCGAAAGGCGCGGGAGATACCGCGCTTTCCGGGTGGCCGACCGCCGCCGCGCGCGGCGGAGCCGTCACGGCCGTGACCGGGTCGATCGCCACTCCACTCGTGGGGCTCTCCGTCCGCGTGCGCCGCGCCGGATGGACGCCGCGCCTGGGGTGTCGGTCGGCGCCGGTGACCGGTTCGGCGTTTCGCACGGTGCAGCGCCGCGGGTGTGCGCGGGGGCTCTTCATGGAGCCCATCCGATGCCGACGATTCCGCCTGTCACGCTCCGCGTCCTGTTCGACGCGGTGTGTTCCAATCCCCGTGTCACCGGCGGCGACCAGCCCCCGGGGGGCGTGGACAATGCGCTCGCTGCCTCGTTCGCGACGCCGCCCGGACACATCGCCCGTGCACGCCTGACTCGCAGCGTTACTGACGTCACCGGCGGTTGCGATGCCACAGAACGTGCACGCGCCGGATGGCAGCGCGACGGCCCTCGGCAACCTGGCGTTCACCGTCGTGATCTCGATCGACGGCCTCGTCGGGCAGCCGCGCCGCGCGCTCACGCGGACAGAGGCAAAGCCGTTCATCGGCAGCAACGCAGTCGACATCGGCGCGTCCCGGACTGCGTTCTGCGGCAGTCACGTCCGCCGCCAGTCACGGTAACGAACCTGCCGAGCGCGACGGCACGCGCTTCGGCAGTCCGCCGTACCGCGATGTACCCGATCTGGAGATCAAGGCTGCCGGAGCGCTCGAGCAACGTCTCCATGGCGTTGCCCGCAGCGGAGCCTACGCAACCGTCTTCACCCGCTTCGTAACCGCACCCGATTCGACCGCAACCCCATCACTCATGTTCGCCATCACTTCCCCAGGAGGCCTGCTCGTGTTTCACTCCCGTTCCCGTGACAATGACTTCTCCGCATCGCTGCCACTGGACTCCCTTGACTCGTATCAGTGGCTTGGCGCCCGCGACCGACCAGGTCCGCATGGAAGTCCGCTCCCGGCCGCATCGATTTCCGCGCGGCTCACCCGCTTGCCGCCGCCTCGCGCACAACGTTGGCGTTGCGTGAGCCTGCTGTCAGCTTTCATCGCCATCTTCGGAGTCAGCCGGATCTGGTGCGGAAGTGCCTCGGCGATCGGTATCGACTGGGTCACCGTCGGCGACTCTGGCAACCTACCCGACGCCTACGGATACGGTGCGGTCGCCACTTCATACCGCATCATGAAGAACGAATTGACGAATGACAATTACGCGGCGTTCCTCAACGCAGTCGATCCCGAGGGCACGAACCCTGCCGACACATACTCCTCACTGATGAGATTCTTCGGTGGAATCGAGAACACCGGAATCACTTCCGGCAGTCGATATCTCGTCAAGCCCAACATGGGCGACAAGCCGGTCACGTTCACGAGCTGGTTCAATGCCGCTCAGTTCGCCAATTGGCTTCAGAATGGAGAGCAGACATACCCTTCCAGTGCTGCTGGTGCGACGGGGGTCAACCAGGGCGCCTATACAATCACGAATATCGCCAGTGGTATAGCGCCACAAAGGAACTCCGCAGCGGTCTTTTGGGTTCCCAGCGCCGACGAGTGGAAAAAGGCCGCGTATTTCAAAGGAGGGGCCGCGGCGGCAGGGTGTTGGACATACCCGACGCAAAGCGACTCGCCCCCGACCGCAGTGATGGCGACTTCGACCGGCATCGGCATGCTCGGAGGGATCAGTCCGGTCCCCGGCGGAAACTCCGCGAACTTCAATCGCGGAGCTGACTGGGGCGGTAAAGATGGCAATGTGACCACGGTAGGTACCAATGGAGGCCCGAGCACGTACGGTGCCTTCGACATGGGCGGTAATGTCGCTGAATGGACCGACGAGGCAGGCTTCGACGCAACTCGCCGCATTCTGCGCGGCGGGAATTTCGCGTTCGATTCAGCGGCGATGGCAGGGTCATCAAAATCTGACGCCGGGGCCGCGGCGCGGGGTGATTTCTTCGGGATCCGGCTCTCGGCGATCGCTCCAACCTCCATCCCCGTGATCGATCCAAGCGCAGCGGGCACCGTCGTCGCCATCGTCGCGGGGTTCCTCGCGTGGTTCGAGCGGCGGCGCGGCCGGCGCGGGGCCTCCGCCGCAGCGAGACAGTCGCCCACTGCTCCGCAAAGGCGGGCGCCGCGGATCCTGATGACCGCCGCGCAGGCTGCGGCAGCCCTGGCCGCGGCGCTGATCCTGGGCCGACCGGTCGCCGCCGCCACGACCGACACGGTGCAGTACCTGTCGTCACCGGCCAGCTACGGCGCGGTGCGAAACGGGTTGAACCTGGAGTATGGTACCAACGCGTTTCCCCCCCTCACCGAGACGGCGCTCGAGGCCTATCAAGTCCAGGGCTCGGGGCCGGTCACGCTCACCTTCCGGATGCATGCCGACACCGGCTCGTTCCGGTTCAATTTCGGCTACTACAAGTACCTCCCGGCACTCAACTCCATCGACACGAGTACGACGGCGGGAAAACAGGCGTATGCCACCACCGCGCTCGCCGCGGGCAACGCCGTGCTGGTGTTCAACGACGTCATCCACGATCCCGGCGCGACGACGACCAAGACCGTCAACGGCGGCGACCTGCTCGGGTTCTTCCTGATACCTGACGATACGCTGGCGAACTTCCAGACGAGTCCGGGCAGCTTCGCCGTCACCGGAGTCGGCTCGGCGACGTTCGGGATCGGCGGTCCCAAGCGCTGGCCGTTCTTCGGCTACGCGGCGGCCAATCCCGGTGGCAGGGATCAGTTGATGAGCTTCGCAGGGACGTCGAAGGCCACCGGGAAGCGCTCGAACATGTTCGCGTGGGAAGACATCTCCCGCGCCTCGCTGCCCGGCGACTTTTACTGTGACAACGCGTTCAACGACCTGATCTTCGCGGTCGAGGGAGTCGAGGCAGCGGTGACGAGTCCTGCCGCGATCCCCGAGATCGACCCCGCGGGATTGGCGGGCGTCGTGGCCCTCGTCGCCGGTGCCCTCGGCCTGCGGGAGCGGCGCCGGTTTACCCTTTGACATCTTGCGACACCGCGCCGCGCCCGGAGACAAAACCGGGCGCGGTGGCGTGTCGCGCGGGGTGGCCGCGGTGCCCGGCCAGCATCGCGAGGGCGTCGCCCAAACGTGACACGCCGACGCGTCGTCCTGGGCTCGCCCGCGCCGATCGGACCTTGACCGCCGCTCGACGCGGCCCGCGCATGAAAAAAGCCCCAGTTACGGGGCTCTTTTCGTCGATTTCACTCGGGAAAACTAGAGCGGAGGGCACGGGATTCGAACCCGCAACCCCTTTCGGGGCATCTGATTTACAGTCAGAGTCCGATGACGCTTTTTTGCGATGTTTTTTGGGGTTACCGTATTGCTGGGCTACTGTTGGGCTACCGCGGCGTGGCAGGCAGGCGGCTCTGTTGGCGCTGATCTCGAGGACTGGTCGCTTTGCCGGCAGGCGGGCGGGCAGTGGCCTAGGGTTTGCGTCGCGCCTGGCTCGGGTACGCTGATGAACCCACCGGGTGCGGGGTGTCGCGAGGAACCCCGCCAATGCGTCCCGCCATTGCCATCGCCCTATCCCTTGTCCTGGCCTCCGTCGCCTTCGCCGGCACGCTCACCGGGAAGGTGGTGAAGATCGTCGATGGCGACATGATCGACGTGCTCGACGGCTC